>CAVRWR010000072.1:0-3304 GCA_963724445.1 uncultured cyanobacterium
ATCGTCGCAGCCTTAATTTACCAGCTTTAAGTATTAATTGGGGTGCTTGGGGAAACAGTGGTATGGCGGTTAAACAAGGATTTAACGTTAAAGGATTAAACTTAATTGAGCCATCGGCTGGAATAAAAGCTTTATCCCAGTTGTTGACTAGCCCAGCAACTCAAGTGGGGGTAATTAGTGCTAACTGGCAGGAGTTGAGCCAAAAGTTTACTTATCTCCAGCAGTCTAATTATTTTTCTCAGCTAGTTCCTCAGACAGTCGCAACAATAAATCAGCAGACTTTTTCCCAATTATTAGCAACTCCTACTAAACAACGTCCCGCATATTTAACCCAATATCTACAAACTGCGATCGCCGAAATACTTCAGATTGAAGCAGCTAAATTATCCGTCACCGATAGTCTGCTGGATCTAGGTATGGATTCTCTGATGGTGATGGAAGCGATCAATCAGCTAAAAACCGATCTCCAGTTGATTCTTTATCCGAGAGAATTTTATGAGCGTCCTCAGATTAATAACTTGGCGGCATATTTAGCCACCGAATTTGCCAAGGCTCATGAACCAGAGATTAAAGCACCTGAAGTCAAAAAGGTCATTTATCAACCGAAACGGATTAAATCGACTGCCAAACTACCCCCTGCAGCATTTATTCTCTCAAGTCCTCGGTCGGGGTCAACCTTGTTGCGCGTCATGTTGGCAGGGCATCCTAGCTTGTCTTCACCGCCTGAATTGCACCTGCTACCCTTTGATACCATGGCAGAGCGCGAAGCAGAATTGGGAGTTTCTCAGCTAGGAGAAGGCTTAAAACGGGCTTTCATGACCTTGAAGGGTATTAGTGCCGCCCAAAGCCAGCAGTTGATTGAGGAGCTGATTGCCGAAAATGCCTCCGTAAAAGAAGTCTATCAGCAGTTACAGCAGCTAGCGGGCGATCGCCTGCTAGTAGATAAATCTCCTACCTACGGCAGTAAGCGTGAAACTTTAGCCAAAGCTGAAGCTATCTTTGATGGTGCCAAGTATATCCATTTGGTACGTCATCCTTACTCCGTAATTGAATCCTTTACGAGGATGCGGATGGACAAGCTAGTGAGTTCGGGTGATGCTGACCCCTATCAGCTAGCGGAGTTTATCTGGCGTGACAGTAATCAAAATATTCTCAATCTGGCTCAAGATATCGACCCTAAACGCTATCATCTAGTTTATTACGAAGACTTGGTATCCAAGCCCCAGTTAGTCCTATCAGAAATTTGTGAGTTCTTAGAAATTCCCTTCGACGAGGCGGTATTAACTCCCTATCAAGGCGATCGCATGACCGATGGTGTGAGCGATCGGGCTATGTCTTTGGGCGACCCCAACTTTCTCAATCATCAAACCATTGATGCCCAGCTGGCAGAAACCTGGAGAGAAATCAAGCTACCTGCCGCATTAGGTACTTATACTCAACAACTGGCTCGGCAGCTCAAATACGAACTGCCCCAAGAAACCAATGCCGACGTCGTGGATCTGCTGATGGAAGAAACGCTGATTACCATCAGAGGCTTAAAAATCTGCCTGTGTACCTGGGGACCAGAAGAAGGACCTTTGGTGCTTTGCCTCCACGGTATCTTAGAACAGGGGGCTGCTTGGTCAGAAGTAGCAATTCGCCTAGCTCAAAAGGGTTATCGAGTAATTGCGCCCGATCTGCGGGGGCATGGTAGAAGCGATCGCGTTGGTAAAGGTGGTTCCTATAACCTGATCGACTTTTTAGGTGATATTGATGCCATTGTCGAGATTTTAGCAGGAAAAGCCTTTATTTTAGTAGGGCATTCCCTTGGTTCGGTGCTAGGGGCAATATTTGCCACGATTCGCCCCCAAGCAATCAAAAACATCGTGCTGGTGGAAACTATTCTACCCACTACTAGCGAAGAGGAAGACCCGACAACTGCCTTGACTAACCAGCTAAATAATATGGCTGCGCCACCCGAACATCCCGTCTTTCCCGATATTAAAACGGCTGCCGAACGTTTACGCAAAGCAACACCCGCCATATCTCTTTCCTTAGCGATGCTGCTGGCAGAAAGAATTACCGAACCCTGTGAAGGTGGCGTAAGATGGCGTTGGGAACCTCTATTGAGGACTAGGGCAGGAATTAGCTTAAATGGTATCGGGCGATCGCGCTACCTAAAACTACTAAAGAAAATTACCGTACCCATTACCCTGGTCTATGGTGATAAGAGCAACTTTAACCGTATCGAAGACTTGAACAACCAACAGGAAGCGATGCCTAATGCGACTAAAGTTGTCATTTCTGGGGGACATAACCTACCACTGGAAGCACCTTCAGCACTAGCAAAAATTATCAGTGGTGCAGTGGCTTTTACTAACAAGTTAATTCCGTGACATCCTCCCTCAATAAATTGAGGGTCCTCCCAATCTCACGACCAGGAGCTTACTGCCCTGCGCCACTTATCTAGAACTATGATAGCTATCACAATTGCTCCTCAGCCCCTCTTGACAGTCGATTTCTTTCCCCGCAAGCCCTGCGGTACTACTCGTCAAACAAAGCGATCGCGATATTCTAATTATGAGCATCGACCGTAAATCACCTGCTGCCAACGCAGGACTTCAGCTAGGTGATTTAAGTTACTACCGACGAGACACTACAAAATTTTCTTAAAGAGAATGGGATTAATCAAAAAATGCAGCTAGAAGTAGAACGCCAAAACGAAAGTATTGAAGTTACAGTTAAACCCCACATTTCGCGAGTTGCATTATACTTCTAATGAATTTCATTCAAATCCATTATCTTGAGGTAGTTTTAGCGATTTGAGTCCAAATCATGTCATCATCAAAAATCAACAATAATTCAAGATGTGACAATGAAAATCTGACAAAATTAGCGATATTTACGATAATCTATCGTGCTTCATTAGTAACGTGCGAAATGTGGGTTAAACCTCAATCTTTACCCGTTTAGCACAGCTCCGCAGATAGTGCAAAAAAACTACCTGCCATTTACTACTCATTGCCCAACAGTTAAATAACCTACTTGAATTTTGATTTAGTATTATGTTCCAAAATCTGACTATTGATTGATTTTAAATTCTTATTATTTGAGGAAGATTGTTATCAAGTGTGATAGTCAGGTAAACGAGATGGTTAGATTAGCCGAAATAACCAAGCAATTTTTAGCAATCTTTTAGAAACAAAATTTGATGGCTTTTTTGTTTCTATATAACTATTTAGCCAACCTTATTTAACGAACCTAGTCTCAAATCCAACTAGAAAAAGATTCAAGTAATGCAGTCCAATCCATACGCTTATTCTCC
>CAVRWR010000073.1:0-19100 GCA_963724445.1 uncultured cyanobacterium
CTTTCGTTAAGACCAATAATTGCCCCAGCAAAACCAGTGATTACATCTAAACCTTTACTGTTATAGATAATTTCACCAGGGTTATCACCAGGTTTAGTGGTGTAAAAAGGATTTACCTTGATTGGCTTTCCTTGGGCATCAACCAGATTTGGTTCTAGCAAATTAGTATTGTCTATCTTGGTTCCATCGGCAGAAAGTTTGACATTATGCAAAGATCCATTAAACTCTTGGGTCAGCAAATTACCTCGTAGTTGGTTACCAAAGGCAGTAGAGCGATATTCAATAATCCCCTGAATTGGTATATCAAATTGCCCAATCGGCGCAGTGTAACCATTCTTGCTTGGTTCATAAGAAGGATAATAGGTGTTTTGACGATTATCTGTCTTACCGCGATTACGATTCGGTTGACCATAATAATTACCTTCCTCAATAATGTTTATTTCATTAAGCGGATCTAAGTTAAAAGGCTCTTGGGTCGTGGCACTGAGAGAGACATCGCCAAAGCTAGAGTTAGCGTCATTCTCCGTTGCATAGACCTTGCCGTTGGTGGCAAAAACTAAATCAAAAGGATTACGCAAGCCAGGAGCATAGACTGAGACATCAACTCCAGGAGCGACATTGACAATGCCGCCAAAACCCTGACTGGCTTCGGGATTGGGGATCTTTAATCCTGCGGGGGCAACCCAGTCAGCAGGTAGCTGATAGGTAATCTTGCCGTTGAAACCAGGCTTGGTGATTTGTGCCTTAAGAATACCTGCGGTGAAGGGTGACTCATCTATGCCGCCGATCGCATCATCCGCAATCCCCGCATTGGTGTTACTACCAGAGGTAATCAAAAGATCGCCATTGGCATCAAACGCCAACCCATTGACTCCATGATCGTGGTTGGAAACACCAATGTTTTCTACTACAGGAGTGAGAGTATCAAAGTTTGGTCCTGTTAATACTGACACTTGCCCACTATAGGGAGAAAATTCAGTCAGCTCATCAAACCCACCTTCGCCGTATGCCGATGGATTGGCGTAAAATTTATTATGGGAAACATAGAGTTTTGGCTGACTACCATCGTTCTCAAAGGGATTAAAGGCAATACCGGTGATATTGGGATTAGATAGACCCTTAATTACATTAATGCTTTGTTCATTAGTGATCTTATAGTTATCGTCTAAGGTATAAGCCTTGATCAGCCCACTGGCTAATGCCACATAGAGTCTGCCATCGGGACCCCAGGCACTAGAAGTTGTCCCATAAAATCCATCTTCAATTTGAGCGATCTCTTGTTGTGGCTTGAATTTGACCTCGGTTAGATCGTTGTCAGTAATCTTAACTGTGAGATCTGGTATGGTTAAAGCGCTGTAGGCACTATCGGTCGTAGAAATCGTGTGCTTAATAGTTGAGGAGTGAAAACTCTCCCCTAGAGTATCGTCGATCGCCTTGACCGTGACAATTTGCGGAGTACTCCAATTTTGAGGAGTAAATATTAGACTATTTTTATCGACGCTAGTTTGACCGTCCAATTGCAGATTAATGGTCACGTTGGCAGTAGGTTTTTCATTAAGCAGTATTTGATAGGTGTCACTATTACCACCTTCTGTTACCGCAGTAAGCTGCTGACTTTCTTCAATCAGTACCTTTGCCCCTTTAATGGGAGTAATAACAATGCCAGCTAAAGCTGCCTGATCTAACTGGGAAGTAAAGTTTAAATTGAGCTTGCCATCCCTAACTTTGGCGATATTGGCGATTTTTTGAATGTTGGCATCATTTTCCCCATCTAGAAAAGCGTTTCTAGTAGATCTGTAGAGATCTAAGTTGTTAAAAACACTCTCTCCTTCTGAAGAGACACTAAATATTCTTTTGTCAGCAGCAGTGAAATTTAATTCCGAAAAATGAAGGTTGACATTATAGTTACCGTTGTCCACGGGGATAGCATAAGAAAAATTAGTGCCAACCCGCTGGGACTGATAAATGAAATCATCTTTCGTATTATCAATGGGATTATAACTTGGCGCGATCGCCTGTCCATTAGAAAAGTTGGCATCAGCTTGCCAAAGTTTACCAAATGAGTCTACGGCATCCGCTGTAGCACCAGCATTAATCCGAATAATGCCGTCTGAGACGGGAGTTACCGCAGCGATCTTTAGTTTACCAATAGTTTTAGCAGGAGTGGTGTTCCCAGAGGTATCGCTGACTGCCCCAGCATTTATGGCTACAGTATATTCTCCAGCGTCGGCAGCATCCCAAGTTCCCCCTGGTGCAGCAATGGAGTAAGTAGCAGTAGGTCCACCATTGTTTTGGCTATTATACCCGATGCCAGCAAGGGTCACGGGAATTTTGGTGCCGTTTGGTGCGGTGACGGTAACATCACTGGCATCAATGGTTGTCAGATCGATGCCAATATTGTCAGCATAGGTAACGGAGAAGCTAGCGGCAGTTTTACTGTTGGCTAATTGGTTTAAAGTTACAATATTAGAACCATCGGGGGTATTTTCCAATCTATCTATCGGTGCGATCGCATCAACGACAGGTGCAGCGGGAACCAGCTCAATATAGTTGAGGTTAAAGTCATTGGAATTAAGATCTAGCTGCAATTCTTTTACACCAGCAGTTAATTCAACATTATTGATCGCGACATTAGTAAATGTCTGAAATCCTCCTGTACTGCCAAAGGTAGCAGTGTAAGACTTGCCACCTATCTTAGCGACAACTTCTTTTTGAGCCTGATCGGGGTTAGCTACCCGTAAAACCAGATTATAGTTACCAGCTTGAGCAACGTTGACATCGTATTTTAGCTGTTCTCCTGCTTGAATCCAGGCGACGTTAAAGCCACCGCCAACATCTTCTGTGGCTTCAATATCAACTGGTTCGGTAGGACGATACTTGCCACCATTGTTGGTGGCATCAAAATCGAAGTATTCAACTCCGTTAGTTCCCGCTTTATAGTCTTCGGCTTCAATACGAATTGTTCCAGATGAGACTTGTTTTTTAACCAGTTCAAGATAGTTAAAGTTAAAACCACTCGACTTCATCTCTAGCCGCAATGCCTGAGTTCCCGCGCTCAAATCCACATCGGAAATTACTATGTCCTTATAAGTCTGCCAACCCCCAGTACTACCAAAACTAGCGGCATAAGTTTTTCCACCAATAACCACATCAACTGACTTAGTATCGCTACTAGCATTAGCTACCCGCAAGAACAAGATCGTAGCTACCCGTCTCGGCAATATTGACATCGTAAGTCAAATATTCTCCAGCTTCAATCCAGGCAAGATTATAACCACCCCGAGTATCCCAAGTTACTTCGATATCGACATCATCTTGGCGATCACCTCCACCAAAGTTATTACGGCTCGTATCAAAAAATTCAACACCGTTATTACCAGTTTTATAATCTTCGGCTTCGATGCGAATTCTACCTGCCACGGGCTGTTGGTCAACCAGTACGTCAACAGTAAAGCTTCCGAGGTTGGCTGCCGCTATTTTATTATTACTAGTATCGCTAACTTCTCCAGCCTTCACCGCGACAGTGTATTTTCCTTTATCTGCTGCATCCCACTTACCGCCTGGCGCGGCAATAGAGTAAGTTGCTGTGCGAGGAGTTCCGTTGCCAGCCGTATTAACCCCAACTAGAGATACAGGTAAGACAGTTCCGTCGGGTGCGGTAACAGTTAAATCTTTACTGTCAATTGTTGAACCAGTTACGCCAAAATCATCAGTATAAGTAACTGCAAAGGTAGCTGCTCCAGCACTATTAGCTTTTTGGGTCAGGGTAGCGGTGTCCAACTTAGCGACAGGAGCCTTTGTATCTAACGCCGCAGCTTTCTGCTCTAGCTCAATATAATTGAGGTTAAATTCATCAGACTGCATACTTAAAGTTAATTCTTGAATTCCCGCAGTCAAATTGACGTTAGGCAGCACGACATTCGTGAATTTTTGGTAGTCGCCAGTGCTATTAAAACTAGCGGTGTAGGTTTTTCCGCCAACCAACACGTTGATAGATTGTACTTTGTCTGAAGGAGTGGCTACCCGCAAGGTAAGGGCATAGTTTCCCGCCTTTGGTATATTGACATCGTAAGAGAGAGTTTCTCCCGCCTTAATATAGCCAATGTTAAAACCACCGCCAACATCAGTTGTTGGTTCAATATCTACCCCACCGTTAGGACGATATGCCCCGCCAAAGTTTTCTAATTCAAAATCATAATATTCAATCCCGTTAGTCCCTGCTTTGTAGTCTTCAGCTTCGATGCGAATCACCCCTTTAGCATCGGGATTGTTAGGAGCATTGATAATAAAGCTGCCGATATTACCTGCTACGACAGCATTACCTTCGCTGTCTTTAACTTCCCCTGCCTTGACCGCTACAGTATAGTCACCGCGATTTTTTGCCTGCCAGCCGCCTGTCGGTGCAGCAACCGAGTAAGTAGCAGTTATAGCTTTGCCAGTCCCGCTAGTCTTGACTAGGGTTACTGGTAATAATGTCTTGCCATCAGGGGCAGTCACCGTAAGATCTTTGGCATCGATAGTTGTGGCATTGATTGCTACATTATCGGTGTAAGTAACGTTAAAGCTATAGGGCTTAGTCACATCAGTCAATGGTGCAGCAGCAAGTACGGCAGTGGGAATATTTCCACCAGCGCCACCAGCATTTAGCTCCAAAACCAAAGCTGGGGAAACGTTACTGATATTATTACCATCTTGATACTTAGCTACAACGTAGTTCAGTCCACCGCTAGCAGCATCGGTACGAGTCAGAGTTACTGGAACGTTAACAGTACCGTTTGCCCCAATGGTGGCAGTTATTTCACTGACACCCAAGGCTGTATTGGCTTCAAAAGGATCGACATCGTGTCCCGCACCCTCAACATATAAAGCACCTTCAACAATTAATAAAGATACCTTAGAACCAGCAGTACCAGTAACTTTTATTGTCTGATTGGCGTTTGTCACCGCAGCAGCAGCATTAAAACCAACTGCCTGAATTGTCGGTGGCGCGATCGCATTAAGATCGCCAGTAAGGGTAACTTGCGAACCAGTAAGGCTATCGGGGATACGATATAGCTGACCAGTCGAGGTAGTACCATCGGCAAATTCAACCGTTGCGGTAGCACCAACTAGTTCCAAGCCAGATATACTGCCAAAATGCTTAGAAGCATCCTGATCGGCTCCTTTAGTACTGGTAGGGTCGGTATCGATGGAAAATTCGAGGGTTTTATTGGGCTTGAAGTCGCTAAAGTTGATCTTAAGTACATCAAAGCCGCCATCCCGAGGCTTGAGAAATTGATGCCCGATAACTCCGCTTACTGCTGGATTGCTAGTAGGATCTAGATCCACCGTAAATCCTTTAGAAGAAGTATCTCCTGCTTCGCCATTGGGATCATAAACTAAGTCAGGGAAAATAGCGGTACTCAAATCGATAGAAACGCTGACTATATTTTGACCGAGGGTAGAAAGGTTTTTGATCTTAAATGAGTTATCGGCAAACGTACTGCTTTCGTAAATATCAAAACCTGGATCGATAATAAATTGTGCTTTATTCATGATTTCATAGCTAATTTTTAGCTAAATTTTTTACTTAATGTGCTGATAAAAATAATTACTTTAGTAATAACCACTGCCTAATTTATGAGCAGCAGACATAGATAAATGACAGAAATTTAATTGATTAATTAAAGCCTTGGCTGGCCATAATCAAATCAAGCGATCGCTCAGACATTTCCTCGTGATGCACTGGATCGGCAAGAAACAGACCTTTACGTCTTAAATATTGTTCAATTAAAATATCTTCTACCTGTTCGCGAGAAGCATTTTTATGTTCAATGAGAATTTTTCCTAGCCTATTGTCAGCATTATTTTGCAATAACAAAAGATTTTGTAAATTATTTTCTTTGATGATTTTTTTCTCGACTAGTAGCTGTCCAAATTTAACATTTTGGTTTTTGAGATAAAATTTTAACTGTGACAAAGACAACGAGTTGTTGTCGATCAAAATTTCACCGAGCTTCAAGTTTGGATTAAGCTGTTGTTCCAGTAGGGCTTGCTCCAACTCTTCTGAGCTTAAAAGATTTTGTCGAATTAAAATATTCCCAATCTTGGCAGGAGAAAAATCTAGGTTATCTACATCCCCGAACATGTCTGATTCAGAAAACAGGCTTTTCTCTTCGGCGGGAGACATTAATTGCTTGGTAGCTAAATACATAAAGGGTGGAATCGTCGAACTATAGCGATGCCAGAGGCGACGCGGTTCTTGAGCTAGTCGATACAACCATTCCATTCCCGCCTCTTGTATTAGATGAGGCGCACGAGGAGTAAGACCCGCATACATAGCGAAAACTGCACCAACACCAATCATGACTCCTTGAATTGAACCCTGATATTGCGCCATCCAAGCTTCTTGCTTGGGACAGCCTAAACAGACAAAGACGATTCCAGCGCCGCTGTTATTGACTTCTTCGATCAAATTTTCATCTTTAGTCGCGCGAATTTCATCTACCGACATGAAAGGAATAGAATTCATTCCTGCAATCTTAAGAATTGGATATTCCTGCTCAATTCTCTGCTTCATCTTGCCTAAAATTTCTGGAGTAGAACCCAAAAAATAAACTGAAATACCTGCTTTTTCCGCTAAATCGCACAGGTTTTCAAAGACATCCATTCCTGCAACCTGGTTTTGATGCATAATCCCCAAACCACGTAACATCATGACTAAAGGCTTCCCGTCTGGAGTAACTAAATCCGCTTTACGGAGAACTTCCTTATACCAGGGATTACGGCGCGCCTCCATTAGCATATGAACATTAGCCAAACAAACAGCTTTGCTAGCTCTAGTTTTTGCCCAACGCAAAATCAACATCATCTGCTCATCAAAAGGTACGCAGGTTAAAGGAACATTAATTACTTCTTTCTTTGGTATCATGATTTCTAATTTATTATTTTGCTTACAATTAGAAGCTCTATATTTAGTTTGCAAGTATTTATTTTATTAAGTCCAGACAAACACATAGTCCTAAATTAAATATATATTTTGTATGTTTAATTGGAGTGCTTGGCGAGTTTAATATTCCAATCTCAAAGCACAGTAGCTATCGATATTCAGAGTATTTTGCGTAATATATATATGCTATTCATTCATTTTATATACGTCAACTTTTTAAAATTAATTAAATGCTCTCCTCACAATAGACTCTATTTTTATAAAGATATAGTAAAAATAAGCTTTATTTAGATGTTTTAGTCGAAATCACAGTTGATTGTTAAATAACATATATATAATAAATTAATCATTAAAACAAATATCAAAATGTCTTTAAGTACAGGTAAGCATTTTATTAAAAATAATAGTAATTTTAAGTAAATATATGGCTTGTATATTTACTCATAATTATTTATAAAATGTTCAAATAAAAGATTGACGACATTGTTAATCAAAGCTTAGTTCGAGTCAACTATCCGTAGTTTTGCGTATATTTATTTAATTTATCAAAACAATATCAATACCGAGTTCAAAAAGTTATGAATCAGAATTTTGAGAATCAAAAAAACTACTATCTTCAAGGTTCTTCTACAGCAGAAAATACTGAAGGAGGGTTGAACATTAGCGGCGTAACAGATACTGTGATGAAAAAGCTGCCTCTGGTTGCCAGTATTACAGTGGCTATGGCTTCCTTAGCTTTTTTCAAAACTCGCTTTTTGCCACCAGTTTATGTTGCTAGCTTTGAATTATTGCCTGAATTAGTCAATATTGAGACAAAAGTTACTGCTTCAGGGGACAATTCAGGAGAAACTCGCGGAGAAATTACCGCAGTCGAGCTAGACGATATTCAACTCAAAATATTAAAAAGTCCCACGACAATTTCTAAGGCGGTTGAGGCACTGCAATCAAAATATCCTCAGCTCAATTATCAAACGTTAACTCAAGACTTAAAAGTTGATTTTATTAGAGACAGTCAAAACAAAAAGAATGTCTTGTCTGTTAGCTACGAAAATCCTGACAAGCAACAGGTAAAAGATGTAATTGAGGTTTTGACTGAAACTTATTTGGACTATAGTGCCGATAAGCGCTCTGAGGGTGTTCAGCGAGGCATTGCTGTCCTTGAAGAACAGATACCCAAAGTTTCTCAGCAGGTCGATCGTCTGGAAAATCAAATGCAGTATTTGAGAGACAAATATAACTTTATCGAGCCTGGAGTATCCCTAAATCCTATCTCCGATCGCACAAATTTGATGGTTCAAGAGCAAACTTCGGTGACAAGTGAACTACAACAAAAGCGCTTAAAGTTGAGAACCCTAGAGCAAGAGCTGCGGACTCAGCCAACTAGTTCACCTACCGCAATTGAATTGGCTACTCCCAGATATCTGAGTTTACTCAACCAGCTACAGGAAATAGATGTAAAAATTAGTAGCAAATCTACGGTGTTCTCGGATCGAACAGCCGAGATGCAAGTTCTCCAAGAAGAAAGGCAAAAACTGATTAGCCTAATTCAGCAAGCAGGTAATGGTATTCGTCAGAAGCTGGCTAATGAAATCTCAACCCTGGAAAACCGTCAGCAATTAGCACAACGAGAATCCAGCAAATTGCGATCGCAATTAAAAACTACCTCGACTGTGGCAAACAACTATATTCAATTGGAAAAACAGCTAGAGATAGCCAAAAGTCAGCTCAACGAATACACCTTACGCCGAAATGCTCTGGCAATTGATGCCACCAGACAAGGAACGCCCTGGCAACTGTTAGCTCCTGCGGGGGAACCATACAATAGCGATCTTAGTGCTGGTAATCGTTTATTTCTTGGCTCTAGCTTCGGGTTATTGTTGGGAGTGGGCTTGGCTTTGATGCTGAATAAAACAGAAAAGACTGTTTATACTTCTGCCAAGGTAGAAGAAATTACTAACTTACCTGTTTTGGGTCATATTCCTCATACTCCTAAAAGAAAGCAATTACTTCTGCTAGGTCAGGCAAAAAGTAAGAATAGTTTAAGGCAACTACCCGCTTCGGATTTTTACCGCGATCCTGATGAGGCGGGAGAACTAGCTTTTCCTGGATTATTTCCTTCCTCAATAGAAGCCTTTCGTTCTTTTGCTGCTAACTTAGGTCTGTTGAACTTTAGTACTGACTCAGAATTTCTCAAGTTTGATACAAATTTAAAATCCATCGCCATTACCTCGGCGGTTTCTGGAGAAGGGAAGTCTACCGTAGCGCTCAATCTCGCTAGAGCTGCTGCATCTATGGGGAGAAAAGTACTGTTGGTTGATGCCGATGTACGTAGTAAAGTCCGTTTGACCGAAAGCTTAGGTTTGGAATCTGAGATTGGTCTAAAAAATATCCTTAATCAAAGTACTCCAAGCTTAGTCTTAGAACATATTAAAAAATCACCTTTGGAAGAAAACCTATCTGTTCTGAGTTCTGGTTTTGACGAGTTGATGAGTGGTCAAACTAGCCGCATGCTGGCTTCAGGGCAAATGCATTTGTTGATGGAAGAACTTGAAGCAAATTACGACCTAGTAATTTACGATCTATGTGCAGTTGTTGGTTATGCAGATGTCAATCTTCTGGCAGGCAAAACTGACGGAGTTGTGATGGTTACAGGTTTAGGTAAGGTGGATCAGACATTGCTGACCAAAGCCGTTGAACAACTGAAAATGTGCAATGTCCCTATTTTAGGCATAGCGGTTAACAATGTAGTTAAAGCCTAGATGATTTATGGGAAATTTAAGTTTTAACTATGAGCTAAATATCTGACAAGTGAATTAAGTTAGCATCCTGCGGGATGCTTTTTTTATTTGATATCACATTAGGCATAAAAGTAATCGATAATTACCCACCAAAAATAATAGAGGGAATGCTCATTAAATTAGCAAAATTATCATTTATAAAATACAGCATATTCCATTATTTCTTGTCAAAGCCAATTTTTTAAACAGTAATTTCTTATAGTTGATTCTCAGTAGACTGATACAACTCTCTCAATTTGTCTAACTTCTCTTCATCGGCATTCCATAATCCTCTTCCTTGAGATGCAATCGCTCGTACGAGAATATTACGAAAGGCTTCGCGATTGGCATCTCGTAACTTTTTCGCTATTACTAAAGTTTTCTATTTAACAATCATTTAAAACGTTCAATGACTGGTTTTTAAGTACTATTACTTAGTAGCCTGGACACTATTTAAGGGAAATATAGTAATAAATACTAATCATATATCAAGTAATATCTTTTCTTTAAATTATGAAAGCAACCGAAACCAACTTACTTGAATTTCTCAGAGAGCCAAAACAATTTGTTATTCCTATTTATCAAAGAACTTATAGTTGGACATTACAACAATGTCAGCAGTTGTGGAATGACATTATTAAAGTGGCGCAAGAGCAAACAATTTCAGGTCATTTTTTAGGATCGGTTGTCTATATTGAACATGGCTTGTATCAAGTAACATCTCTACCCAAATTATTAGTTATTGATGGACAGCAAAGACTAACAACTATCTCGTTATTACTGAAAGCATTAGGTCAAGCAGTTGAAAATTCAGAAGACAAAGCAAAAATAACAAGTCAAAGAATTAATAATTATTTTTTGCTTAACCAGGAAGAAGATCAAGAAGATAAATATAAGCTACTTTTGACCAAGAGCGATAAAGAAACATTTATTAGATTAATCGAAGATCAAGAATTACCAGAACAAGTATCCCGCCGAATCAAGGAGAATTTTGACTTTTTCATAAATCAAATCAACAAAAATCATATTAATCTTGATAGTTTGTATTCAGGTATTAGCAGATTATTCATTGTAGATATCAGTTTGGATCGCGAACGAGATAATCCTCAGCTTATTTTTGAGAGTTTAAACTCTACGGGATTAGAACTATCTCAAGCAGATTTAATTCGCAATTATATTTTGATGGATTTAGAATCAAAGGAGCAAGCCTATATTTATAATAATTATTGGTATCCAATGGAGCAAAGTTTCGGACAAATTGGTTATGCAGAAAAGTTTGACCAGTTTATACGCTATTATCTAACTATTAGATCTAGAGCTGGTGCTATTCCAAATATCAGGGATGTATATAATGGTTTTAAAAGTTATATGCAGAAGAATTCTGAGCTATCAATTGAAGAAATAATTAAAGATATATATCGTTATTCTAAGTATTTTGTCAGTATTGCTTTTGAAAAAGAAAATAATCAGATACTCAAAAAAATAATTAAAGATATTAATTATTTAAAAGTTGATGTAGCTTATCCTTTCTTACTAGAAATATATGATGATTGGATTCATAATTTAATTAATCAAGAAGATTTACTTGAAATTTTCAGATTGGTCGAAAGCTATGTTTTTCGTAGAGCAATTTGCGGAATACCTACTAACTCAATGAATAAAACTTTTGCTTCCTTGAGTAGAAATATTGACAAGAATAATTATTTGGAAAGTATAAAAAGAGCATTTGTCAAAATGATGTCTTATAAAAGACTTCCCGATGATGCAGAGTTTTGCAGAGAGATAGTAGCTAAAGATATTTATAATTTTAGAAATTGTAAATATTTGCTAGCTAAGTTAGAAAATCATACTCGTACTAAAGAATTGGTAGATATAGAAAACTATAGTATTGAACATGTTATTCCGCAAAATACTAATCTAGCTTTAGAATGGCAGCAAGACTTGGGAGAAAACTGGCAAGAAATACAAGCCAAATATTTACATACAATTGGTAATCTTACTTTAACAGGTCATAATGCTAAGTTAAGCGATCGCTCTTTTAAAGAAAAACAAAATATGAAAGATGGTTTCGCTGATAGCCCTCTATACCTTAATCGAATGTTAGCTAAATTAAATATCTGGAATGAGACAGAAATTAACAATCGAGCCAAAATTTTGGCAGACATAGCTGTAAAAGTATGGTCATTTCCATCTGTTGATTTAAAGAATAATATTAATTATCAAAACACATATAATCAACATAATTATGATCAATATTTACAAGGAGAAAATCTCCAATTATTTGAAACTATTAATCAACAAATTCTAAATTTAGATGTTTCAATTAAACAAGAATTTAAGAAAAAATATATTGCTTACAAAGCTAGTACTAATTTTGTCGATATTACCCCACAACGTAATCGTCTCCGATTATTTTTGAATATGGCATTTACAGAAATAAGGGATTCTCAAAATATTTGTAGAGATGTAACTAACATAGGTCATTGGGGAAATGGTGATGTAGAAGTGGATTTTTCATCTTTATCTCAAATAGAAGATATTATGTTTCTAGTTCGTCAAGCTTTTCAAAAACATAATAATAAATAAATAAATACGGCAAATTCAAAATTTTTTATCCATTAGACCTCTTGCATGAATAGAAAATAAATCGTTTTTCCCTCATACCTAATTAATTCATTATGATTCGTGCAAGAAGTCTATTGTCAATCAAATCGTAACGCCTTCTAATTCATCCTCTGTAGACTCATACAACTCCCTCAACTTATCCAACTTCTCTTCATCAGCATTCCATAAACCTCTTCCTTGAGCTTCGATCGCCCGTGCGACAATATTACGAAAGGCTTCAGGATTGGCATCCCGTAACTTTTGTGCCATCTCTGCATTTAAAGCATAGGTATCAACTGCTTGGTCGTATACCCAGTCATCTTTAAAGTTAGCTGTGCCACCCCAACCGATTAAAGCCGTCATGCGTTGAGAGATTTCGTAAGCACCACCAGAACCTTGGTCTGCCATTGCTTCTGCCCATTTGGGGTTAAGTAACTTGGTACGGTATTCCATGCGGAGTAAGTCTTTTAATTTGCGGGGATTTGTATCCTTCGAGAAGCTTTCTACAAAAGAAGCTTCTACTTCCTTGCCGCTTTGTTTTTCTGCGGCTAGTTTCAAACCGCCAGTATTGCCATAGTATTCCTGAATGTCGGTTAAGCCGTATTCAACTGAGTCAATTTCTTGGATAATTTGACTGCTTGTTGATAATAGCTGGGTTAATACTTCTGGTCTAGCCTGTCCTTTATCCTTGCGTCCATAGCTAAAAACATTGCGGTTTTTCCAAGTGTCTGCAAGTTCGTCGCTAGATTCCCAGTTACTGTCTACTACTTGATCATTTACTAAAGATCCAAAGTCACCAGCAGGGTTAGAAAACATTCTCGCACTAGCATTTTCCACACCTTGGACTTTTAATGCTAAACAATGCTTGCGAATAAAATTATCATCTTCTGATTCCTCGGCTTCTGCTGCCCGTCGAAATAAATCGTCCAGCAATTCGATAATATTGACAAAAGTATCGCGGAAGATGCCTGAGAGGTTAGCCAAGACATCAATGCGGGGATGTCCCACTTCCTCGATGGGTTTTAATTCATAGCGAACAATTCTTCCCGTACCTTCTTTAACAGGTTCAGCACCGACTAATTCTAGTAAAATACCTAAAGACTCACCTTTAGTTTTAATTGAATCTAGTCCCCATAGCATCACCGCTACAGTTTCAGGGTATGCACCTTTTTCTGCTAGATTCTGTTGAATAATCTTTTTAGCAATCTCTCTGCCTCTTTCATAAGCAGCAGGGGAAGGCATCCGATAGGGATCTAAAGCGTGGATATTTCTGCCCGTAGGTAAAACACCAGCACCGTCTCTAAGTAAATCACCACCAGGGGCAGGGGGAATATATTCTCCATTCAAACCCCGCAGCAGGTTAGTCATCTCATCGATATTTTGGCTTAATAAATCCCTGATGTTTGCTGCTTCTGTTAATTTATCGGTAGACGCAACATGTTGTGTTTCTACACGCCCCCCTTTAGAAGGGGGGTTGGGGGAATCGTTATTAATAGAAACAATCCCATCAATCGCATCCTCCGATAATTCCCCATCAAAATACGCCTCTAAATATGACTTCAACTGTTCGGCATTGGGCTTTTCTCCTAAGACGTGCAACCCAGAAGAAAACAAACGCTGTTCTAATACCTGCAAGTATTCATATACCTGGACAAAATATTGGTTAATTACATTTTTACTAAATAACTTGGAATTTTCGACGGTAAAATCAATCCCTTGTTTTAACCCTTCTTCAAACTTGCAATCTTTGGCTAAACCAGAGTCAACAATTTTTTGACAGATAATATCTCTAAGAGCGTAATTCTTTTCAGTATCCTCGCGATACTCTCCAATCAATTCCCGTAGGGCAATTAATTCCTTATATAAACCCGCACGACCATAAGGAGGAACATTATGGGAAACTAGAACGCCATAACCGCGACGCTTTGCCAAAATAGATTCAGAAGGATTATTGGCTGCATAAATATACAGGTTGGGAATATCACCTAACAAGATATCCGACCAAGAATAGCCCGTATTACCCAAAGGAGATCCTGGTAGCCATTCTACTGTGCCGTGCATTCCAAAGTGAACTATCGCATCAGCCTGATATTCGTTTTGCAACCATTTATAAAATGCCGTGTATTGGGGATGGGGAGTTAAGTCTTTCTCAAACATCAACCGCATCGGATCTCCTGCAATTCCCAAGGGTGGTTGCACTCCTATCCAAACATTGCCTAATTGAATGCCACCAAGCTGAAATTCATCGCCGTAGGTTTTAATTCCCGTACCTGTTAGAGATTTCCATTGTTTTTCTACTCGATTAGTTTGAAGATATCCTAACCATTTTTCTAAGGTGCGAACGTTTACGGAATCTCCTTGCTGTGCAGGAGTAGATTCATCGGCTTCTTTGACCTGCTTGATAATCTCTTCGCCATCTTCGGGTAGTCCGCCTACGTCATAACCTTGTGCTTTGAGTGCCTGAAGAAAGTTTAATAAACTCTTGGGTACATTTAATAATGCTGCTGTTCCCGTTGCGCCGTAACCAGGGGGAAAGCCATATAAAATAACGGCAATTTTTCTCTTTGGAGTAGGTGTGTGTCGTAAACCAATCCAGTTTTTTACTCTACTAGTGAGGCGATAAAGTCTTTCGGGTACGAGATAAATATCTTCTCCTACTAAACCACCTAATGGAACAGTATCGATCGCACCATCTAATTCGGGCAAGGAATATAACACCACGCTTTGTAAACCGCCGATTCCTTGACGAGTCCAGGAATGGATATCTTGAATAAGTAGAGGTGCAGCAACTATATAAGGTATATTCTTGGCGGTGAATATTCTTTTTGCTACTTCTACCTGTCTCCCCGCTTCCATCGAACCTGCGGGACCTCCTACCAAGGGAAAACCAATAGTGGAAACAATTGCATCAACTTTGACTGCATCATCTTTCAAAGAGAGTATTTCTTTATTACCCTGTTGTCGTTGTTCTTGTTCATAGGTAGTAGTCATCCAGTCTCTTACTGCTACATGACCTTCGACACCATTGATAAATATGGGAAGGGGAATTAATCCCTGGGATTCAAAATGTTTAATTAACTGGGGTATATAAGGTTGTTTGGTAATGACGTGCTTGCGATATAAAAGAATATCGATAACAAATTCTGACTAGTGACTTCTTGCAACGTACCCTGTAGACGGTGTTTCCCTCCGCGAATGGTACGCTTTTGACTTGTGACTTTGCTTGATACCAATTCAAATAATCTTGTGGCGAGGTAAAATAACCCTGATATTCGGGATGTAATAAACCCATGTTGGGGGTTTCGATTGGTTGGGGAATTTCACCAACGGTCAATCCAAGATATTTTTCTGCTAACGTCCAACACATCGAGGCAACATTTTCTGTTCCGCCTGCATTCCAGTAACCGTAGATAATTAACCAGTTGCGTAAATCCTGTACTTTCTTAGCGGGAATATATTTAAGTAATTTAGGACCTGTTTTTAAGAAAGCTAATATAACCAGCCAGCTTGTCTTCTTCTCTTGCCGTTACCAAACTTACTGAGGATAAATTTAATAGGTTTGGGCATTCCCTTTGGTTTATCGCCAATCGCAAACTTACCCAACTGCGTCAGACTCATCAATTCTAAAGCCGATTCAAAAACTAGCCTGATGGGAATATCTTTAACTCTTTCTCGCAACCAGATTACCTGGTCATAATCAAAAATCAAACTACCAAAAAAAACATCGGCAGACTGTAGGGCAGTTTCTACTTATCTGGAGAGGTAGTGATGTCGCGATCGCTGAATACAACAACCTCCAATTCCCTACACCTGGCTGTAGCCATCTCCGCAGCCTGGCGATACAGGTTAGCGTTAAAGGATTCAAATCCCGCGATCAAGACAATCCGTTTCATAAATATCCTGGCTTCTTAAAATTTCTTCATACTCTTAGCTTAATTGTACGAAAATTCCCCAAGAAGAAAATTTCTTTATATTCCTCTGTGAATGTAGAGAGTTGTTTTACAGTGCGCCGATCTATGACGTTGATTAACCGAGAGAAAATTGACGATCTTGAGAAAAGCCTTAACTATTGAAGGTAGCCCTAACAAAATAGCGCAAGTTAGCAATAATCTTGCAAAGTTCTCGATCGTTATTGCTTAGGGTAATGTATCCAATATAAATTAAACACCTATGAATACTTCCATCAATGTTATTAACTTAAAAGGCGTATCGGAAACTCTCCTAACTACGCTTTACCTAAGAAATCTAGAGACTAAAAGAATAGACGGGATTATTAAGGATCATCATTCAGTTGAGATAGTAAAAAAGATTAATTATAATTTTTCGGCGTATAATTCTCAATTTAGTCAAGCTATTATCGCTATTAGAACTGAGATAATAGATGAATTAGTCAAAAACTTTATCAACAAATATCCTCATGCCACAGTTATTAACTTAGGGACAGGTCTTTGTACGAGATATTTTCGGGTAGATAATAATTTAGTCAATTGGTTTTGTATCGATTTACCAGAAGTAAAACCAGTTTGGGATAATTTAATTGGTGAATCCGAACGGCTTCACTTTCTAAGTTATTCCGCTTTAGATTTCAACTGGCTCAAAGAGGTAAAAGCAACTGCATCAGACAAAATACTAATTATCGCGGAAGGATTATTGATGTATTTTACTGAAATGGAAGTAAAACAACTATTCAAGGCTATACAAAACAACTTCACTAAATCAGAAATAATATTTGATGCTTTGGGTATATTTTTAGCTAAAAAGAGTAGACTGAATTCTGGTGATTTAAAAATAAACGCCACATACAGTTGGGGAGTAAAGAATTTAAAGGAAATTGAAACTTGGGATCAGGGAATTAAGTTGGTCAACCAATGGCATTATCTTGATAGACACAAAAACAGACTGGGATTAATGGGATGGCTGAGTTACATTCCAGCAATTAGACGGCAGATAAAAATTGGTCATTTGCAGTTGGGTTATCAATAAGCTCGATCTTTACATCCTGAGTTGTCTCAATTGATAGACAAATATTGTTAATATTAACGCGATCGCTATTTCTGTAGGTTAAATTAAATATTAGTCTTTGATGAACTTAGATGAATGTTCCTTCCTCAAGGAAAATTTCCTCTGTCTACAATAGAAGCAAGAAAATTGAAGTTTTTATTAGAAGAAAGTTAATAATGCCAATTACTGAAGTTATCCAAAAAACACCTGGAGTTAGTGGCGGTCATGCTTGTATTCGTAATACTAGAATACCGGTTTGGACTTTAGTATCTCTTCGCCAACAGGGTGCAACAGAACAAGAAATATTACGCAATTATCCAAGTCTTACTATAGAAGATTTAACTGCTGTTTGGGGTTACTACTATAATCATCAATCGGAGATAGACCGTATTATCGCTTCTCTTGATGATTAATTTTTATGACTAATTTCAGTTTTTATTCTAATGAAAATTTTGTCCTAGATATGGTTGAAATGCTCAGAAGATTAGGACATACTGTAATTACTAGCTATGATGCAGGACAAGCTAACCAAAGCATTCCAGATAATGAAGTTTTATATTTTGCTACTCGTAATAACCTTGCGGTTATCACTTTTAATCGAGATGATTTTATTGAATTACACAATAATGGTATTCAGCATTCAGGAATTATAATTTGTAAAACTGATCGAGATTACCAAGGTCAGGTTAACTTTTTGGATGAATATTTACAAAATCAAGAAAGTTTAATCAATCGGTTGATTAGAATTAAAAAGCAGCAGAAAAAAGGTTTTCGTCAGCAAATTTTTGTTACTCAAGAATACTTTAGGTAAATGCGATCACAGAGCTAGCCGTAGGCATCGCTCTTTCAAAATCATTTTGAACTCTACATATAATGCGATCGCATAGCGGAGGCTTCGCCTCATCGCCATTAAACCAGACTAAAGATAAAGATTAGCGTTAAATGATTCAAATCCCGCAGTCAAGATAACTAAATCTACTTTTCCCTTCGTTATTGGTTCACCATCACCTGAGCTGGTCAATATAAAAAGGAGAGAGAACTGCTCTGATAATTTAAAATTCATTAAAATTCAGGAGCAGTTCTCAGCAGAATAGTCAGATTCAAATCAGCAGCAGCAAAATACTAAATTCATTAACACTCATCTGCTGATACTACATCTGCCAGCCCTTCTACCCCCACTTCAGTATTGAAATGCTCGTTCAAACTTTGTTGTATATCAGCTCGGTTATCATTACCGCCCAAACAACCTACACCCCTTCCATCATCAGGTCTCACTACACTTGGATATATTGCCCAGAGGCTAATATCTGCGTACCATAGAGTATATCCATTACCAGCATCCCCACCACTCCAGCATTGCCAATTCTCGCCCTCATTCGGCGCGCCTCCAAACGAGACACCTGCTGATGTGCGATTGCGAAAGCTGTCGAGTAAGCTGTCACATTGACCACCTTGGTCGCCATCCCCTTGCCAGGTTGTTCTTAACCTAATCAGACTTGGACTGGTTCCTGCTGAATCTGCCAGACCTGTACGTGGTTACGTAAGCTGTAGGTTGATAGCTTGGGTCTAAAACTGCTTGTGCGCTTACTGATACTGGAATGATTGAAAAAAGAAACATAGAGCTGATTGAGAATCGCCCATCAGCCTTGATGTTTCGAGATTGGAAGAGCTTGGCAAATGTTGGTGTCATTGTGCCAAGGATAATTGCAGTAAGTTTGCTTCGCATAATTTTCCTGTAGGTTATGTTCTCTGAAAATAGAGAGTTAGTAATGGGAGCATTCCCAATACTT
>CAVRWR010000074.1:0-35955 GCA_963724445.1 uncultured cyanobacterium
ATGGGGTTGAAAGGCCACACTGAGAACAGTTGCCTTATGTCCATAAAAATTTCTGACTAAAGGATCTTTAATTTGCCATAGCTTCGCTACATTATCCCAGCCAGCCGAAGCAATTTCTGAGCCATCAGGAGACCAAGCCAATCGCCAGACTCTTTCTTGATGTCCTAAAAGACTAGAATATAAAGTGCCGTCTCGATGCCAAATTTTGATTGTCTTATCCCAACTGCTAGTGCCAATCAGATTACCATCAGGAGAAAATTTCACACTGGTTACGGGTGCGTCATATCCCCGCAGAATTTTAACCAAAGTGCCATCTGGTTGCCAGATTTTGACTAGGTTGTCATCTCCTCCAGTGGCAAGCTGTAGACCATCAGGGCTAAAATCAATCCCTCGAATTGGCAGGGAGTGAGCGGCAAAGGTAGTTATTACCTGACCTGAGAGATTCCATAATCTGAGGGTTCCAGAGCGATCGCCTGTGGCAATAGTTTTACCATCGGGAGAGAAACCCACCGCCAGCACTTCTTTTCGGTGTCCCGCCAACACATTAACTAGTTCACCTTGAGAGTTCCACAATCTAACGGTTTTATCTTCTGAAGCAGAAGCAATTAAGTCCCCCTTCGGACTAAAAACTAACTCGATGTACGCTGCCTCGATGACCAATAAGGGTATGTTTCAATTTCCCCTGGGTATTCCAGAGCTTTACTGTATTATCTTCTGAAGCCGAAGCTAAGAGATCTTCTTGGGGGCTAAATGCCACATCAATTACAGAATCTACATGCCCTTTGAGAGTTTTGAGTAGCCTGCCATTATGTTGCCAAATTTTGATCGTAGTATCAGAACTTGCCGTTGCCAGTAATTTACCATCTCTGCTATAGCTAATGCCGTTTATGGTATCGTGATGTCCACTGAAGGTATTTTTTTCTACCACATTGTAGGCTGCCTGTTCCAAAGCCAGATCGATATCTGCTTCAATAGAAGGATCTGCTAGTTTAAAATCAGCAACATCTTGCTTGGCTTTAATTGCCTCGACCAAGGAAGCAAAATGCTGTTGGGAATTAAACAAGCTTTCAGCAGAGGTAACGTGAGCCAATAGCTTATTTTTCTCAGCCTGAACTTCGTTGCTTTTTGCCTGTTGATAATTAAGATAAGCAACAATACTCAAGATTGAGGTGATCGCTAAAGCAGCACCAACGGTACTCAAGAAAAATCTCTGGGTTTTGGCTAATTTTTGTTCCTGAACTAAACGAGTTTCTATTTCCTTGAGACGCTTAAGTTCTAATCCCTGACGAATTGTCGATTGCTCTTGGGCTTGAGATGCATTGAGAAACTGATACTCCTGCTGGCTGATACTATGATTATTTGCCCAGGTCTGAGCATCCTGTAACGCTTTTCCCCTGAGAAGACGAGAATTATCTTTTCCTTGAGAGGCGAGCCAAAACTTGACTTCACGGCTATAGGGACAGAGTTTATCTGACTGTCGATAAATCCAATCTAAATTAAAGATTTGCTCATAAATTGGATTGCGAATCCTTAATCGATCTTGGTGCCGAATAACTAAGTTAGTCAGGAGTAATTGCCTCTGTTCCAAACTGTCGTCTGCGGTAATCGAACCATAGCGCAAAATTTGTTCGGTCAATCCCAACAAAAGACTAACGGTTCTCTCATTACCTAATAGGCGATCGCGAATTGTTTTGAGATGTTCGGGTTCATCTTGAGCTTCCCAATTATTGATGATTTTTTCTTGGATTAATTGTTCGATCCATGCCGTTTCGCATCTTAGGATTAAGCAATCATCATCCTGCTGAGAGTCTTTTACTGCCAGCTTACAGAGCTTTTGGGTCAGAAAAGGCTGTCCTCCCGTCCACTTTAATATTTCTGCCAAAACTAGTTCGGGATGCTCGAATTTGTGGTGTAAACCTTTGACTAACGGTTTAGCCTCTTCTAATTCAAATCCACTCAAACCAATCGCCAAACCCACGTTAAAAGGAGTCCGACTCGAATCACTAATCAACTCGCTGGGAGTAGCTACGCCAAATAAAGCAAAACTAAGACGGTTGAATTCTGGCTTTTCCGCTCTAGCGTTATAAAAGTAGCGAATTAAAGCAAAAAAATCATCGGTGGCAAAATCTAAGCTCAGGACGCTGTCAATCTCATCAATAAAAATAAATACTTTTTCTGCGGCTACGTTAGGTAAAACGACTTCACTAATAAATAAATTAAGCTGCTGGAGTGGAGATAATTCACCATGTTCCTTCCACCATTTTTTGAGGGGAACTTGCCCCATTAGATTTAAACCCCGCCAAATTTCTGAAGCGATGCTTTTATACCATTGCAATGGAGATATCGCCTGGCTACCAATAGTTGTCATGTCTAAAGATACACAAGCGAATCCCTGCTGCTCTAAACGGTTTTTAATCTGAACTCGGAGGCTAGATTTCCCCATTTGGCGACAGTTAAAAACATAGCAAAACTCATTTTGTAATAGGTTTTGATAGAGCTGAGCATCGGCGTTGCGTGTTACGTAAGTAGCGGCATTTACTTTTAAACTGCCTCCAACCTGGTAATCAGACATTTGAGTAAGCAAAATATCCAAGGACTTTTCTGATTCATAACACATCAAATCTTTGATGGCATAAATCTATTTTTAGATATGTAAATCGATCTGTTTTGATAGCTCATGAAAACTACTGATTTTTCGTTGTTCTGCCCTAAAGGATACCGCTTCGCATTTAGCTTCGCGTCCGTAATGTCAGTTAAGATAGTAAATTATGAGAATTTACGGTAATCGGCAACTGAGAACAGTACCAGGACAAAGAACTCGCCCCACCGCTGCCAGGGTAAGAGAAGCTTTATTTAATATTTGGTGCGATCGCATTAATAACTGTAGCTGGCTCGATCTCTGTGCAGGAAATGGCTCTATGGGAGCAGAGGCATTATGTCGCGGTGCCAGGAAGGTGGTGGGTATTGAGCAGTACGGCAAAGCCTGTAAGGTAATCGAACAAAATTGGCAGCAGGTGACACAGCCAGGACAGTCCTATGAAATTATTCAAGGGGATGTACTAACTAAGATTAAAAAATTAACAGGAAAAAAGTTTGACTGGATTTATTTCGATCCACCCTATGATAGCTATCTCTATTTGCCAGTTTTAAAAGCGATCGCTACTTTAGAATTAGTTACTCTAGAAGGTGCGATTGCCGTGGAGCATAATCCTAAGTTTTGGCAGGCAAAGGAAATATCTGGACTGGAAGTATACCGCACTAAATCTTACGGTAATACAACTCTTACTTTCTATGCTGTTAACAAAATCAATAACTAACAACTGATGGCGAATAAGTCTCTACCTGGAAAATTAATTGTCAAAACGGGTAAGTTTGTCTGGACAACGATGTGGCAGATAATGATGTCTCAACTTGCACCGCGCAATCAGACAGGGGAGTACATTCGTCCTCAAAGCCAGTTTAGAAATTTTGTTAATCCTAAAACAGATAATCTCTATCAACCCACAGCTAATCGCTATCGTCTATATGTCGGCATGGGTTGTCCTTGGGCGCATCGTACTCTGGTTACCAGAGCATTAAAGGGACTAGAAGAAGCGATCGCCATATCTGTAGTTTATCCTTCTCCCGATGCAGGAATTTGGGTTTTGTCCGAACCAGAGTTAGGCTGCGATACTGTACCAGAGCTATATCAGCTTGCTTCCCCTGGCTATAAAGGACGCTCTACCGTGCCGATTTTGTGGGATGAAGAGACAAAAACAATTGTTAATAACGAAAGCGCGGAGATCATCGAAATCCTCAATTCCGAATTTAATCAGTTCGCCCAGCATCCCGACTTTAATCTTTATCCAGCAGAGCTTAAAGAGCGAATAGACGGCTGGAACGAGAAAATCTATCACAGTGTCAACAACGGAGTTTACCGCTGCGGTTTTGCCCAAACTCAACAGGCTTACGATGTAGCTAGTAAAGAATTATTCTCTACCCTAGACGAAATAGACGATGTTCTCACAACTAGTCGCTATCTTTGTGGCGATCGACCTACCTTGGCAGACGTAAGACTGTTCACCACTTTGTTCCGTTTTGATATTGTGTATTATGGGCTGTTCAAATGTAATCTACGTCGTATAGCTGACTACAAAAATCTCAGCGCATACCTGAAAGATTTATATCAGTTGCCAGGAGTTTCCAACACTTGTGACTTAGAAAGCGTTAAACGAGACTATTATGGAAATCTATTCCCGCTCAATCCTGGCGGAATAATTCCTTTAGGTCCAGATATTGCCAGTTTGTTAGAACCTCATAATCGAGGATGAACGATACTTAATTGAATGAATTAATTAATGTTTTATAGTGACTCTTCGATTTCTTCTTCTAGCTGACTATCATAAATATCTTGAAGATTTTGATTTTTGACCTTGCGAGAAGTCCGACGATATTTTTTTGCTTGCAACTTTGGTTCGTATTGACTTTTGCCCGATCGCTTGGTCATCAACTTAAGATTAGATTCTTCATTTGGCTGCTGTTGTAGAGCTGCTTGACGGGCGATCGCCTTGTCTAAAAAGTCTAAATAATGTTCATATCGTTCCCAGTCTCCCCGAACAGCACAGTTTGGCTCATCGCGATGGAGACAATTGCTAAACTGGCAGTTTTGTAAATTTAATCTGGCTCTAGCTTCGGGAAAATACTGCGCTAAATTGCTGGGCATACAGTCTAAGTCAGGTTGATTGAACCCTGGACTATCGGCTAACAAACCACCCCCAGGAAGCTCAAATAACTCCACATGTCGGGTAGTATGACGACCCCGCTGTAGTTTACCCGATACTTTACCAACTCTTAGCTTAATATTTGGAATTAAAGCATCGATTAGACTGGACTTGCCTACGCCGCTAGGTCCGGCTACCACAGTAATTTTTCTTGACAGGCGGGATATTAATTTACTTATACCCGACTGTTTTTTTACGCTAATATATTGAGCATCATATCCCCATTGCTCTAGACGTTGCTGCCACTGCTGCTGATGTTCAAGGGTAATTAAATCACATTTATTAAGACACAAGCATAACTTTGAAGCAGTAGATTCTGCCTTGACTAGAAAACGACTTAGCTGCCAAGGATCGAGAGTCGGTTCTGCAACCGCAAATAGCAATAAAATCAGTTCTGCATTAGCCACGGGAGGACGTTGCAACTCGCTACTACGGGTTAATACTTGGCTAATTGCTCCCCGAGCATCCTGCCAGTCAGGTTCTTCGATCAAAACGCGATCGCCTACCATCACCTTCTGACCAATTTTTTTCAACCGAGTACGCCGAGTACATAGCAAAAGTTTGCCTGAAAATTTACTTTGCTCAAAAGAGCTGCTGGAAATTTCTCCAGGATGTCGTTGATTTACTGGGCTATTCTCCAACCTAACCTGATAGAAGTTAGCCTGAACCGCAATCACTGTCCCCCAGATTTGTGAATAAGAGTCTAAGCTGTCATAGCCATTAACATCAAATCTATTGGCACGGACTCCATCATTCACGATGACACAGGACGACTGACGAATAAAGCAAAGAAGTCCTGACGCTCATCCAAAGCCTCAACCCGATAACCCTCCATCTTGAGACTATCAGGAACCTGCTCTATTGGTTCTCCAGGGTCGAGCCAAACTTCTAGTACCAAGCCAGGAGACATTTGCTCTAAACGAAGTTTTGTCCGCACAAAATTAATTGGGCAGGGAGTTCCACGTAAATCTAAACAGGCATCTGGGTTAACAGAGGTAGAACTATCCGTACCTTTCAAGGGGTCGATTGGGTTCATTTCTGGAATAAACCCCCCAAAAATCCTTCCTTATTACCTTTTCCCGTTGCCTCTCCTCTTACGGTAGCTAACTTTTCTAACAGTTCTCTCTCTTCAGAACTAATCTTAGTTGGAATATTGACTTTAACCGTAATTAGGTGGTTGCCTCGACTTACTGGATTACCAAGCTTAGGTACACCCTTATTTTCCAGAGTAAGTACCGTATTAGGCTGAGTGCCAGCAGGAATAGTTAACTCTTCTTTACCATCAACCGTGTTGACTTCTAAGTTACAGCCCAAGATGCCTTGTAAATAGCTAATGGTGATTTCCGATCTGACATTAATGCCTTCTCTGGTAAATTCTTTATCGGATTCAACAAACAGATAGACATACAAATCACCTGGTGTACCGTTGCGAACTCCCGCATCTCCTTCTGCAGAAACTCTTAAGCGAGTACCGTTATCTACACCAGGAGGAATAGTAATCTTAAGTTTCTTCGTTTCTTGCTGACGACCTGCACCATGACAGGTACCGCATTTTTCTTCAATTACTTGTCCTGTACCGTTGCAGGTAGTACAGGCTGTTACTTGAGCAAAACTACCAAAAGGGGTTCGAGTAGCACGGCGTACCTGACCACTGCCGCTACAGGTTCCACAAGTTTTGACCCCAGTTCCTGGCTTTGCTCCCGTCCCGTCACAGGTTTCACAAGATTCTAGGTGAGGAATTTTAATTTGTTTTTCCCCACCAAAAACAGCTTCTCTAAAATCTAGCCTTAAATCTAACCGTAGATCATCCCCTCTTACTGGTCCATTACGGCGGCGAGTTTGACCTTGGCTGGTGCCAACACCTCCACCAAAGCCACTAAAAATAGTTTCAAAGATATCGGCAAAACCGCCCATATCATTATAGTCAAAGCCCGAAGCTCCTGCTGCGCCACCAACTCCAGCTTCCCCAAAGCGATCGTATCGACTGCGAGTTTCGGGTTCTGAAAGAACTTCGTAAGCTCGATTTATCTCTTTAAATTTTTCCTCTGCTCCTGGTTCCTTGTTGACATCGGGATGATATTGGCGTGCCAGACGACGATAAGCACGCTTTAGTTCATCTTTATCTACATCGCGGGATACACCCAGGATTTGATAGTAGTCCCCTGCCATAAAATCTTAATTTTTTCCTACGGTTTATTGATTGTACTTTAGCAAAATCGGCACCAGTAAATATAGTACGGTTACTACTAAGAGCTAATTATTTTTGCGTCAGGCACGAGCCGACCATGATGCAATGTAGGTTTTGACCGAATCTACTCAACTGATTCATAATCATCCAGATTTTCCAAATCCATGTCAGCACCTCCCTCAATGTTAGGGTTGTTGGAAACGCTGACTACGGCTTTAACGTTACTGTCTCCCGCTATATCCATTTCAGTTTTAGCTCCTGCAAGCTCATCATCATCAAAGTCATCAAATGAGAAGGCATTGCTGGCATCAGCATTTTTTTGTTGATAAACATCAGTACCAATTTCGAGTAGAGTTTGGCGAAGATGATCTACAGTCCGCTCAATTTCTTTGATAGTTGAGTGAGGACTATCACAAGCTATCTTAAATTCCTCTTTGATTCGAGCAATTTTTGCCTTATACTCATCACGAATTAGGTTGCCCTGCTCAGCCAGAGTTGAATCATAATTGTAGATTAAATTTTCAGCCTGGTTTTTGAGCTTAACTAACTCAATATTACGACGATCCTGCTCGGCATAGTTATCAGCCTCCTGACGCATTTTCTCTACTTCGCTGGAGCTTAATCCTCCAGTGTTACTAATCGTAATTCCCTGCTGTTTGCCTGTTCCCTTATCTTGTGCCGAAACCTGCAAAATACCGTTGACATCAATCTCGAATGATACTTCAATCTGAGGCATTCCTCTTGGAGCGACAGGAATCCCAGTAAGTAAGAACTTACCCAGACTCTTATTGTCCTTCGCCATCGCTCTTTCGCCCTGAAGGGCATGAATTTCTACTGTTGTCTGACCATCAGCTGCGGTAGAAAAAACTTGCGATTTGCTAGTAGGTACGGTAGTGTTCTTTTCAATAATTTTGGTAAAAACTTCGCCTAAAGTTTCAATACCTAAAGACAAAGGAGTAATATCAAGCAACAGAACGTCCTCAACTTCGCCTCCTAAGACCCCCGCTTGAATCGCCGCACCCGCAGCTACGGCTTCATCTGGATTGACTGAGCGATCGATTTGCTTTCCATCAAAAATTGTTTCGATCGCCTGATGTACCGCAGGAATGCGTGTTGAACCACCGACTAAAATAATGCGGTCAATTTCATTGGGCTGTAGGTCGGAATCTTTTAAAGCTTGCTGAACTGGTTCCAAAGTTTTTTGAATTAAATCTTTCGATAATTCATCAAATTTGGCTCGACTCAAATCTAGTTCGATATGCTTAGGTCCAGTTTCATCGGCAGTAATAAAAGGAAGATTAATCGAGGTACTTGGAGCCGATGACAGCTCTATTTTGGCTTTTTCCGCAGCCTCACGCATTCGTTGCAGCGCCATCTTGTCCGTTCTTAGATCGATTTCTTCTTGAGCATAAAAAGTTTTGATCATCCAGCGTACAATCACATTATCAAAGTCGTCGCCACCAAGATGATTGTTTCCTGCCGTCGCTTTGACTTCAAAAACACCGCTTCCCAACTGCAAGATAGAAACATCGAAAGTTCCACCACCCAAGTCAAAAACTAAAATGTGTTCTTCTCGATCCTGCTTGTCCAAGCCATATGCCAAGGCAGCCGCAGTAGGTTCATTAACAATGCGTAATACTTCCAATCCCGCAATGGTACCCGCATCTTTAGTCGCCTGTCTTTGAGCGTCGGTAAAATACGCAGGAACCGTAATCACCACCTCGGTTACTGGCTCTCCCAAAAAACTCTCTGCATCAGCCTTGAGCTTTTGCAAAATCATGGCAGAAATCTCTTGGGGAGTGTACTTACGATTTTTTATTTGAACATCGACAGTATCATCTCTACCTGGAATACATTTGTAGGGAGTACGCGATCGCTCCTCTTCAGTATCTTCCCAGCGACGACCAATAAATCGTTTAATACTGTGAATCGTATTTTGAGCATTAGTAACTGATTGTCTTTTTGCCAGTTGACCTACCAAGCGTGTATCACCTTTAGCAAATGCCACCATGCTGGGGGTTGTCCGCGCACCTTCTGAATTGGCTATGATCTATTGGCTTGCCTCCTTCAAGCACAGCCACACAACTGTTGGTAGTTCCCAGGTCAATACCGATAACTTTTGCCATAGTGCTTAGGCAGTAACTTTCATATATCTATAAAGTGCAAAGAAGTTGACAGCGAAATTCTGGTATAAACTGACGTACTGCTTCAAATCAGCACATCCCAGATGAATCTTATAAACTGAGATCATTCTAGGACTGTCGGGTTACTTAACTATCATTCCCTTTATTTTCTGTCTTTTTCTCTTCCGAAGTTATCACAGGATCTTGAGGAACAGCAACTTTAACCATCGCATGACGTAAAATCGTATCGCCAATAGTATATCCCCGCATCAGTTGCTCGATAACAGTTCCTTCGGGATATTCGTTAGTAGCTTCTCTTAACATTGCTTCGTGAAAATTCGGGTCGAATTCTTGCCCTTCTGGACGCATTGCTGACACGCCCATTTTCTTGAGGCATTCAACTAGAGTTTTGTAAACACCCTGATAGCTAGAGTGAATCGCTTTTTCGTTCTCGCTATCAGGCTTTAGTTGAGTTCTGGCACGTTCAAAATTATCAATTACTGGTAATAGTTCGGTAATGACATTTTTCTTGACCTGTACTTCCAGGTTTTCTTTCTCCTTAGTAGTTCTGCGGCGGAAGTTTTCAAAATCCGCAGCTAAACGAGCATATTGCGCCTTTGCCAGATCTGCTTGCTGACTTTTATCGTCTAAAAGTTGTTTGAGACTGGCGTTTTCTTGTTGAAATGCCGCAAAAATTTCTTCATTCTCATTGAAAGTCTGGCTATCTTCTTCTGTTGTAGGATTCTCTGAGTTTTGAATAGTTTCTTGGGTTGATTCGGCTGCTGATTCTGCTGTTGATTCGGCTACAAAGTCACTGTTGTCTGCTGAATTATCGACAACAATTACTTCGGGATTATCGGAAATGATTTCAGTTTGTTTCTGCTCTTCAGTCATAGGAATATTTATTTCGTCTCTTACAAAATATAGGATATTGCATTCGGTTGAAGAATTGTCAGGATTAATTTTTGGGCGATTAAATTCGTTTGCTTGACTAGCAAGCGATCGCCTAATCCTCTAGGATAGCGATCTTTTAAAGCTATCATAAGATATTTTTCACTTAATTCTGTCAAGTTAGCGTTGAAATATACAGCTTTGGCTAATGAATCGAGTCACCCGTACACCTCCGCAAAACGAAGGTGCCTGCGGGTGACCGTTGGTCAAAGCGTAAGAATATCAGAATCAGAGAATTGGCAGCAAATTTGATGTTTGATCGTAGTTAGTAGATATTTTCCTCAAATTTTCGGGAACACTAGGAAACGTCAGGAGATATTTTTACTATTTTATGGCTTATTCCTCTTCTCAAAGAAATCGAGCGATCGCTCTGCGCAATAATCTATCCCCTTTTGGTAATCAACTAGTACAAAAGGGCTTTATTGACGGCGAAAAAATGCAAAAGGCTCTGGCGGAAAGTCGCAAAACAGGACATTCATTGGTAGATATTCTAGAATCATCTACTGGCAAACAGCTACCGCCAGATTTGCTGCGACAATATAAGAAACATCATTTATTTGAGCTAAAAGTTCTGTTTGGCGTGGAGTCTGCCGACCCAGAGATAGAAACGGAAAAATTTAGCATTAATCAGATGGGGGAATTGATTAATTCCCTAATTCCTTTAGACATTTGCCGCCGTTATCGTTTGATTCCGATCCAAAAGAAAGAGGGAGAAAATCCTGTTTTGGTTGTGGCAATGGTCGATCCTGAGAATCTTGAGGCTCAAGACGATCTCAATCGTATTTTAAGACCAAAGGGGATCGCAATTGAACGTCAGGTAATTACTCAAGCTGATTATCAACAGTTAATCGATCAGTTTTTAGATGAGCAGGTTAAAAAAGAAACTGCTAAGAAGAAAGAGGTTGACGTTGACGTTTCCTTAGAATTAGATAACTTTGACTCAAATTTAGAAGAAGCCGATGACGAACTTGCTGATGACTTGGGCGCAGCTAATGAGGCACAGGCAGCACCGATTATTACTTTAGTCAATAAAATTCTAGCTAAAGCACTACAGGATGGAGTATCCGATATTCACGTCGAACCACAAGAAGAAGGTTTAAAAATACGCTTTCGCAAGGATAGTGTCTTGCAGCAGCCTTTTGATAAGATGCCCAAGAAAATTATCCCTGCCGTGATTGCCCGTTTCAAAATCATGGCGGAGCTAGATATTGCGGAAAAGCGTTTGCCCCAGGATGGTAAGATCCGCCGCATGTTCCAAGGGAGAAAGGTGGATTTTCGGGTTAACACCCTACCTAGCCGCTACGGAGAAAAAGTAGTACTGCGGATTCTCGATAATTCAGCAACTCAACTAGGATTAGATAAGCTTATTTCCCATGAGGAAACTCTGGAAATAGTTCGAGATATGGCAAGACGACCTTTTGGTATCATCTTGGTCACAGGTCCTACGGGTTCGGGTAAATCAACTAGTCTTTATTCAGTATTAGCCGAACGAAACAGCCCTGATATTAATATTTGTACTGCCGAAGACCCAATTGAATACTCTCTCGACGGTATTACTCAGGTACAGGTAATTCGTGAAAAGGGCATGGACTTTGCCTCGATTCTGCGAGCTTTCTTAAGACAAGATCCTGACGTAATTCTGGTAGGTGAGACTAGAGACTCGGAAACGGCAAAAACGTCGATTGAGGCGGCTTTAACGGGTCACTTAGTCTTAACCACCCTCCACACCAATGATGCGGCTGGCGCGATCGCTCGTTTGGATGAGATGGGTGTTGAGCCATTTATGATTTCTGGAGCCTTGGTAGGAGTTCTGGCTCAAAGACTAATGCGCAAAGTTTGTGGCGAATGTCGCATTGCTTATAATCCCACTCGCGAAGAGTTAGCCAGGTTTGGTCTATCTGCTGCTGCTGGAGAAGAAGTCATTTTTTATAAGGCGAATAAGCTAGATGCCGAACAAATTTCTCAGGCAAAGGCAAATAATAAATTGTGTCCCAAATGTACTGGCGTGGGCTACAAAGGACGAATTGGGGTTTACGAAGTAATGCGCAACTCGGAAAAACTCCAGACTTTGATTAATGAAGGGGCAAATACCGATCGCATCAAAGAAACTGCCGTAGATGAAGGCATGATCACGATCCTGGCATACAGTCTCAATCTGGTTAGAGAAGGTCAGACCACCCTAGAAGAGGTCGAGCGGGTAACATTTACCGATTCTGGTCTCGAAGCAGAATTAAAAGCCAAGCGTAAAAGCGGTTTAACTTGCCGTACCTGTAGCGCAGAATTGCAGCCTGAGTGGTTAGATTGTCCCTACTGTATGACCCCGCGGTTTTAAATAAGTATTTGTAATTAATTTGTAGACCAAAATTTAAAAATTTCAAAGAGGAACAGATTATGGATTTGATGATCGAAGACATGATGGAGCAGCTAGTAGAGATGGGTGGCTCCGATATGCATATCCAGGCAGGCGCACCAATCTACTTTCGGATTAGTGGCAAATTAACCCCAATTGGCGACGATCTCAGTCCCCAAGAATGCCAGAGACTGATCTTCAGTATGCTCAACAATAATCAAAGAAAAGAGCTGGAGCAGAACTGGGAATTGGATTGCTCTTATGGGGTTAAAGGTCTAGCCAGATTTAGGGTCAACGTATACAAAGAGCGTGGTTGCTATGCTGCTTGTTTGCGGGCATTATCTTCCAAAATTCCTAATTTTGACCAATTGGGTTTACCTGATGTGATCAGAAGAACTACGGAAAGACCCCGAGGGTTAGTTTTGGTGACAGGACCGACTGGTTCGGGCAAAACCACTACCTTGGCAGCGATGCTGGACTTGATTAATCGCAGTCGTGGAGAACATATTCTAACGGTAGAAGACCCGATTGAATATGTCTTCGAGAATGAAAAGAGTCTGTTTCACCAACGGCAAAAGGGAGAAGATACTAAATGTTTTGCTAATGCCCTCAAAGCAGCGTTGCGGGAAGACCCCGATATTATTCTGGTGGGAGAGATGCGGGATTTAGAAACAATTTCCTTGGCAATCTCTGCCGCTGAAACAGGTCACTTAGTCTTTGGTACTCTACACACCAATTCGGCTGCGGGAACCGTAGATCGGATTATTGATGTTTTTCCTGCTGGTCAACAGGCACAAATTAGAGCAATGCTGTCCAACTCTCTAATCGCCGTCTTTAGTCAAACCCTGGTCAAAAAGAAAAGCCCCAAACCTGGAGAATTTGGTCGAGTGATGGCGCAAGAAATCATGATAGTTACTCCAGCGATCGCCAATTTAATTCGCGAAGGTAAAGCTGCCATGGTCTATTCGGCGATCCAAACGGGAGCCAAAATGGAGATGCAAACTATGGAACAGGCTTTGGCCGATTTGATTAAAAAAGGCATGGTCAGCATGGAAGAAGGATTAGCTAAAAGTTCTAGACCAGATGAATTACAGCGTCTTGCAGGTGCCGCTGTTGGAATGGGTACCATGGCAAACACTAATGCTAAAGCTGGTGCTAATCGCCGCTAATTACCGCTCTAAAATCAACTATTTTCAGCTTACAAATTTAGTTTTTGATTAATTTCTTTTATGTCTACCTTCACCGCAAAAGTTAAAGACAATTCGGGTAAGATCTTTACCGAAAAAATTGAGGCTGCTTCTGCCGAACAAGCCCGTTTGGCTCTAGCAAACAGATACGTAGCAGTCGGCAAAGTTAACAAATCTGGTTTTGAAATTGACATGACCGCTTTGCAACTGGCTTTAGCAAAAGTCACGGTCAAAGATAAAGCCGTATTCTCCCGACAGTTTTCGGTAATGGTTAATGCGGGGGTGGCGATCGTTCGTGCCTTGGGTATCCTATCGGATCAAGCACCTAATCCTAAGCTTAAAAGAGCCTTGCTTGGTATTAGTGCCGAGGTACAGCAGGGTACAAGCTTGTCCGAGTCGATGAAAGACTATCCTGAATGTTTCAATAATCTTTATGTTTCGATGGTTGAAGCAGGAGAAGCTGGTGGTGTTTTAGATGAAGTGCTAATGAGACTTTCTAAACTGCTGGAAGACATGGCAAAGTTGCAGAACCAAATTAAATCGGCGATGGCTTATCCTGTAACGGTAGGGATTTTTGCCGTAATTGCTTTTTTGGGGATGACTATCTTTTTAATTCCCGTATTTGGCGGAATTTTTGAGCAGTTAGGAGCAGAATTACCTTTACTGACTAGAATTATGTTGAGTATCAGTGGTATTCTCCGCAGTTGGAAAGTCCTCATTCCCATCGTCGCCTTTACTGGACTCAGTTTTTTAATTCGCACCTACTATAAAACTCCTGCTGGTCGAGTACAGATTGATGGCTTTATGTTAAAGATGCCACTATTTGGCGACTTGAACGAAAAGATTGCCGTAGCTCGTTTTTGTCGAATTTTTGGTACTCTAACTCGTTCTGGTGTGCCTGTGCTGCAATGTTTTGATATCGTCTGCGATACTATTGGCAACCAGGTACTGGTTAATGCTGTTCAGGCTGCGAAGCAAGATATTCAACAGGGAGGAATGATTTCTTTGGCAATTCAAAAAGAAAATGTCTTCCCTCCCCTAGCGATTCAAATGATTAGTATTGGGGAAGAAACAGGGGAACTAGACGGCATGATGGAAAAAGTGGCAGATTTTTATGAGGATGAAGTTGAACAGTCAGTTAAAGCTCTTACCAGTATGATTGAGCCGATTATGATGGTAGGTATTGCCTTAATGGTAGGTACGATTTTGATGTCGATGTATCTGCCGATGTTCTCGATCTTCGATCAATTAGGCTAATTGAATTAATTTGAGATTATTAGCTTTTGACGACCAGCATTTTGCTCAACCTGAGAATTTTATGATATCTGTTAAACAAGCTGACTATGAATCATTGCTGGCAGAATATAGTACTCGTAGTGGGGCGATCGCTTTACTCAAGCAATATCGCCCTTATCTAGAAGCATTACCCAGTATTCGTCGCCCAGAACAAAGTTTGATTACGATTCCTCTGCCTGTAGTTCGTATTCGTCGCCCAGAATTAGCCTCAAACAATCCGCTACAGGCTAAAACTCCCCGTGTAGCTACTTCTATTCCCTGCGATTTAGGTATCTTGATGTGTGACCCTGAGTGGAAAATTAAAATGGGTGCTGAGATAATTGTTTTTATTCACCGTCCTGAAGAAGATTTCTCAGATTTAATCGATCGCTGGCGTAAAACACAAATTTATCTCGACCAAGATTATGAATGGTTGATGCCACCCAATGAACAGCACATGTTCAGTGAAGCGGCAGAGGAAATTAATCCTTTGTTTGTCTTATTTGAAGGGACAAGCGATCGCATTAAGCAAGGTTTAGGTGGCGCTGGCTTTCCCTATGTTGTTCAGTCCCTTGATTTTGCAATTGAACATGAGCTTCAAGAAACAGAAACAGTATCCGATTTAGATTAACAACCAGTTAGGGCAAGGTTAGTTAGAGCAGTTATAACAGTTTTACAGAAGCAAGCATTTAGGAAGAGTAGAAGATCGATTCCAATTAATCTCCTCACTCCTCACTCCTTATCCCTTATGCGAAGCGGTTATCCGCAGGTGTCTATCACGGATACCGATCCGCTCCGCATATATCCTTTAGGAATCCTCTAGGACATCCCTCAATCAGTGTGGATAATTTCCTTTGCGAGCATTGCTATCAGAACGTGGTTGAATCACTCCATAGCCACCATGATTACGGCTGTAGATTACGTTAATCTCGTTGGTTTCACTATTATTGAACATATAAAAATCGTGATCTACTAGCTGAAGCTGTTCTAATGCCTCTGCTGCTGTCATTGGTGGCATAGCGAAATACTTGCTTCTCACTACCTCACTAGGTAATTCAGGATGGCGATCGCTATCTAATTCATTAACTTTTACTAGCTCTTCAGTCTCAGCTATCTCTTCTTGCCGTATATGAGCATGGGCATTTTTAGCTAAATGCTTTTCTTTGTATTTACGTAACTGTCTGGCAATTTTGTCAGCTACCATATCGATACTTGCGTAGAGACTTTCACTACCTTCTTGAGCGCGAATTACCGTTCCATTGGCAAATACTGTAACTTCTGCCTTATGTTTTCTTTCAATCCTAGAGTTGCGAGCTACAGACAAATGAACATCTACCTTCCCAGTTATGTTTTGAAAATGTTTAACCGCTTTTTCTAACTTCTGTTCGACGTAATCATGAATTGATTCTGTAACCGCAATATTATTTCCTTGGATCAAAAGCTTCATATTCGCTACTCCATAATATACATTTCAAAAGCCACTAAAAGGCAAGTACAGCATCACTATAAAATTGTAGTAAAATACACAAATCCCTTGAATACATAAAGCTTTTATTAGCTATAAACATTTAGTAGCTAATGTTACTCTTTTATTCAAAAAAATATATTTAGTTAATAGCATCCGCAAATACTTATGAATATGAACATGCTGGTAAACGCCTGCATAATATAGACAAAAGTTATTGTGAAATGCCTTTTTCTCAAGAAACTATGAGAAAAACTAAGTTTAAAGAAAGAGACTTGAGTTACTTAAGTTTTAAACCTGTTGGTTTGGATTGTTACATTTGAGATAGTTTGCAGTTTCGGTTTATCTGATGCAATTTCCTCAAGCAGTGCTGTTTTTCTAATAGCTTTATGGCTACAACACTAGCACTTTGTAGCCTGCAAAACATTAAACTATCGGCTTTTTTCATGTTACGTTACATTAATTGACATTTATTTAAATAAGCCAGCAATATGTCACAAAAAAAAAGACATTGTACTCTATATAATCAAGGAATAGTAAAATACAGCAAAGCTTGGTCATATCAGCGATCGCTGGTAGCAGAAAGAATTAACGCTCCGAGGTTAAATGACGTTTTATTACTATTAGAACACTTCCCTGTTTACACTTTAGGCACGGGTTCAACTCTAGACTTTCTAAAGTTTTCTCCTCAAGAAAGTAAATATGAAATTTATCGAACAGAACGAGGTGGCGAAGTAACTTACCATTGTCCTGGTCAAATAGTTGGTTATCCAATTATCAATTTGCGCTACTATCAACAGGATTTACATTGGTACCTCAGACAGTTAGAAGAAGTCATTATCAAAACCGTAGCTAACTATGGTTTAGCAGCTTATCGCGTCCAAGGATTGACAGGAGTTTGGTTAGAAGGAAAAAAAATAGCCGCGATCGGGATTAAAGTCCGCCGTTGGATTACCATGCATGGTTTTGCGCTGAATGTTTGTCCTGACATGAGTGGGTTCAAACAAGTCGTTCCCTGTGGTATTGCCGATAAGCCAGTGGGAAGCCTTAAAGAATTTATTCCCGATATTACAGTAGATCGAGTTCGGGTAGATGTGGCGGAGGCTTTTGCCTCAGTATTTCAGGTAAAGTTAGTTGAGCAAGACGCTTTAAGTAAAGTTAAATAGTTAGGCTTGTTGTTTTTTCTCAGCTACTGATAATGAATCAGACATCTTTAGAATCCATCGATAGTTATTGTTGGAAAAATATCCGTTTAATCGCCACAGATCTCGATGGTACCCTGACTCAATCAGAAAAATTTGATGCCAAACTATTCCAAATTCTGACTAAATTATCTGCTGCGGGAATTGATGTCTTAATTACCACAGGAAGATCTGCGGGATGGGTACAGGCGATCGCCACTTATTTACCTGTAGTGGGAGCGATCGCCGAAAATGGCGGTTTACTTTACTGGAATCACAATCCTCAACCCAACTTGATTGAAAAGATAGAGATCATCAAGCATCGCCAGCAGCTAAGTAAAGTTTTTGCCCTACTTCAGGCTAAATTTCCTCAAATAAGAGAATCTGCCGACAATTATTTTAGAATTACCGACTGGACATTTGAGGTAGAGAACTTGAGTCCAACTGAATTAGAACACATTGAGCGCATTTGCCTGTCAGAAGGTTATGGTTTTACCTACAGTACAATCCAGTGTCATATTAAGCCGACGTATCAGGATAAGGCATCTGGTTTAAACAAAATTATCCCGCAGTATTTTCCCAATTTAAAACCAGAGGAGATAGTAACTATTGGCGATAGTCCTAATGATGAATCAATGTTTAATCAACAAGAGTTTCCCCTGTCTGTAGGTGTAGCCAACGTCAGAAGGTATTGCGATCGCCTTAAGTATTTACCAGCTTATGTAACTAATAAATCAGAAGGTAAAGGATTTTGTGAACTGGCTGAAATGATTATCGCTTATCATCAAGGTTAATCCTGTTCTTACGTATGCTTATTAATGGTAATGAAGTTAGATCGAGTAGTTCCCTTTGGGAGATCGCTTGATGAATATACCAAGATGTTCAATCTATCTGCTAAAGATCTGCAAAAGCGTATTTTAGGAGTGGGAGATGGTCCTGCTAGCTTTAACGCTGAAGGGACGGCAAAAGGATATGATATCACCTCTATCGATCCGATTTATCAGTTTGCTGGTGTAGAGATCAAACAAAGATTTGATGCGGTAGTAGATAACATTATCAATCAAGTAATTGCGACTCCAAATAACTGGGTATGGAGTTATCATAAAAACCCTGAAGCTCTTAAGGATAATCGAATTAAAACTTTAGAAATTTTTCTCCAAGATTATCAACAGGGAAAACAAGAAGGTAGATATCTAGCACAAGAATTACCTGATTTAGATTTCGCCGAACAAAGCTATGATTTAGCTTTGTGTTCGCATTTTTTGTTTTTATATTCCGATCAACTTAACCAAGATTTTCATGTTGCTGCTATTCAAGAAATACTGAGAGTCAGTCGTGAAGTAAGAATATTTCCGCTATTAACCTTGATGCAGGAAACTTCTCCTTATTTAGATTTTGTAATTGATAAGTTTAGTGATTTGGGATATTCAACTTCAATAGAAAAAGTACCTTACGAATTACAGCCAGGAGCTAATCAGATGTTAATCATAAAATGAACTCTATAATTTTTAAACCACTGATGATACATCTTAATTGCAAACGTTTATCTTATAGTTTTAAGTAGTTTGTTTCCAAAGCAGTATATACTTTAAACCACTGATGATACATCCTAATTGCAAACGTTTATCTTATAGTTTTAAGTTAGTTTATTTCTTCCAAGCCAGCAGTTAATCGAGCTTAAGAAAGCAAGCTGTACTACTTAGTTGTGGAAATCGCTGTACTAATGTTCTCAACAGTAATTTTTGAAAGCTTTATCTGCCGATTTAAATTAATATAATCGATAAAAAATATAGAATAAGGAAATAAAAAGTATTTAAAATAATTGAGATTCTAGAGTTTAGAACAATCTATAAACTCCAGATAGCAGCAATTAAAATGCTGGTAATTCAATATAAAATCCAGTTTAAAGAATTAATCATGGTTAAAGTTTTGTGAATGCGATCGCGCTTTATATTTCAGGATTATTCAATATATTTAATCAAGCTTCATGAACAATTGATGGCTGACAAAGAACAGGAAAGTTAACGGAATTAGCAATAAAGCAAAATTTGTGAGCTTGTTTATGTAGCTGCTGTGCCTGTTCCAAACTACTCTCAGTAGAAATAATCACCTCTGGCTGGAGTATCACTTCTATAAATCTCCCACTGCCGTCTTTAGTTTCCCTCATTTTACCTGTAGCGCGATCCTGATAGTCGATAACAATCACTCCTGCTTCAGCACATAAATGCAAGTACCACAGCATATGACAACTGGAAAGGGAAGCCACTAATAACTCTTCAGGATTATGTCTAGTTTTATCGCCACGGAAAGCAGGATCGGACGAAGCCAAAATTGTCGGCTTTCCTTCAATTTTTATTTCGTAAGCGCGGTCATAATCTCGATAACTTTTAGTACCTTGACCATTGTTTCCCGTCCATTGTAAAGATGTTTGATATAAATGCTCTTTCAAGATAGTTTTCCTTAATTTGAAATGCGATCGCCAATAATTATTATTTATATTTAATAGTTGTTAAGCTAAGTTTAATAGAACTACATATCAAAATATTGACCGATCCACTCTTTAATTGATTGTTCTGGGCTGTAATTAATAGTTTTTTCATCTGCTTGAGGCAATTCAAAGGTTTGGTTCATTTGTTCAATAATCTTTTGCTTCACTTTATTTCTGGTTGGATTTTGACCATTGGCGGCAATTCTTTAATAATGTCTTGTTGAGAAGGCATAAGATCTTGTAATTGCTCTATTGCCAAATAATGGGTTTTTCCCCATTCTTCAACTGGAATACCTTCTCCACCAAAAAGACCTCGTGCTTCATTTATTTCATCAAGGCTAATATAAAAAGCATTCAAGTATTGAGCAACGGATTTACCGAAAGTTGTTTTACCCGAAAATGGCATTCCACAGAGTAAGTACAAATTTTTCATAACAGTTTTTTATAGAAGACGGTTTGCAGCTAATCTAAACAGGGTTGCGATTAAAATATTTATATCTATAAAACTGTAAAAAATTAATATCCTCAGAATGTTACAAAATAGAAGTGATATTGAGCAAGAATATGATTCATGGTTGTTAGAGCAAGTGGAAATACTGCGTCAAAGAGATTTTGAAAATCTAGATGTGAATAACTTAATTGAGGAGTTAGAAGCGTTGGTAAGAGGTGAAAAATCATCGGTAGAACAGTTTGCATACCTAATCATGCTTCATCTTTTACTAATCGATTATTGGCACGAACAGGCTGAGTGGACGCGGGATCATTGGGAATCTGAAATTACAGGTTTTCGTCTACAGCTAAATAATAAATTAACCACAAATTTACGCAAGCATCTCCAAGAACGACTGGATTTTCTCTATGATAAATCACGTAAAGCTGCCGCGAAAAAAACTAAAAGTAGTATTAAAGGCGATCGCTTTCCTTTAGATAGAAAATACAGTTTGGAAGATATTTTGAATGATTGAATATATAGACCTCTTACCTTAATAAATAGTTATGATCGTGCCAGAAGTCTAATGTTTATTCGGTTAGCCTCTGATCTCTTCGTTAAGCTTTGTTGCTTTGTTCTCAGAAAAGAAGACGAGCGCTTAATCACTTATATATTCTGGCTATAAGCCTTACTGTCTATAGCAATAATTGTATGTTCGCGCCCTTTAAAGAATATTTAGAAGAAGAACTTTTTAAACGCTTCGATCTAAGCAGCCGTTCTATTCCCGCAGGATTAGAATCTAACGTAAGTGACAGAGGCAAAAATCCTGCCACTATTCAAAGCTGGTGCTATCAATCTGACCAATTAAGAAAAATCCGTTATTCCTATATTGACGCAGGAGAAACGGCTCAAGTATTTAATAGTGTCATGTATCCTGCTCATCATTACGATATACCTTTGCTGGGAGTTGATTTTTTGTCATTCGGCAAGAAGAAAATTCTGATCGTGATGGACTTTCAGCCTCTATTTCGCGATCGCGCCTACATTGAAAAGTATATTGAGCCGATGCGGGAAGTTAGAGATAAATATAACGAATTAGCCCAGGATTTGGAAATGAAGTTTTACGACGCTAATCAATATTTTTCTAAATATTTGCTGTTTGCTAAGCTAGATTCGGAAACCGTAGTCAACAGCCTGTTTCCTGCTTTTAAAGAATACCTGGATATGTACTGGCAAATGCTTGCTAACGCCGAACCCTTGACTAATCCAGAAGACATTCAACGCATTGTCGAAGCCCAAAAGCACTACGATCAGTATAGTGCCGAGCGCGATCCTGCTCATGGACTATTTAGCAGCTATTTTGGTGCAGAATGGTCTGAAAAATTCTTGTATGAATTTTTATTTGAAGATGCTTCTCCCCTAGCCGTCTCTTCCGTCAGAAAATAATTAGATCATATATTTAGACGTTGAACACATTTAACAAAAAGCTAAGAGCTAAAGGCTAATAGCTGTAAACAATATGACTTTATATCAACCATTTATCGATTAGGCGATCGCAACTATTAAAATCTAGATTGGATTTAGAACCCTATCCTATCCCCAACGGCTTTGAATATAAAGAGGGAGTGATGGGAAAAGGGAAAAAGCAAGAGCCAGTAACGACTACCAGCTACGGCTTTAAATCGGACAAGCTCAGGCAGATTCGGGCGGCTCACGTGCAGGGAGGCAATTCTCTTCAAGTACTCAATTTCGTAATCTTCCCTCGGCTAAATTACGATCTTCCTTTCTTTGGAGCAGATTTGGTAACTTTGCCTGGGGGACATTTAATTGCGATCGACATGCAGCCTTTATTTAGCGACAATCGCAGCTTACCAGGCTAGATACAGCGAGCCGATTATGCCTATGTTCCATAAGTATCAACAAGATCTTCCCTGGGGTGGGGATTTTCCCGCTGAGGCTCAACAATATTTTTCTCCCGCTTTTTTATGGACTCGCCCTACCGAGACAGAAGTGGTTGCCAAAAGAGTCTTTGCAGCTTTTTGTGACTATCTTGATGCTTACCTAAACTTTGCCGAACAAGCTGAAGAAATTACAGATCCACAAAGATTATCTGCGATTTACCAGGCACAAAAAAGTTATAGCAACTATCGGGCGGAAAAAGATCCCGCTAGGGGCATGTTAACTCGCCTTTATGGCTCAGAATGGACAGAAGAATATATTCATGGCTTTCTATTTGACCTTGAACAAACTTTGTCTGTGGCTTGAGCAAAACATTAGTAAAATATTTTGTTGCTTTGTTTGTTCTGTTTACCGCCACTCAAAAAGCTGCATTAGCAATCGATCAACATATTGTTGATAAAAGTAACAGTTGATTGCTCTTGATTACAAAAAGCCAAGATAATATATATATATCAATATTTGTTTCTCACAGCTTGTCTTCTTATAAGCTGAATAAAAACTTAGCAAAACTTAACTTTTGTGGCAATTAGTCACTAAAACCAGGAGGATTTAACAAGATGTAACAAATATTGGTTCGTTGTCGTTGTATAAAAGTTATCTAAGGAATAAATGCCTGTCGGTCAAGCTTATCTGAGATATAACACCTTTGGGGATCGACTCCAAAAGTGCTTGTTTCAACAAAATGCAACCGCAAAATGTAACCACATTGTGCGGATTTCATACCATCAGGTTTTTTGAAATGCTATGAGCGATCGCCGTAAATATAATCTTTTTACGGTTTTTTATTAAGAGTGTAAAGTTTTATTAGGTGACTGAAGAAACTTTTCCTAAGTGCCTAGAGAATAGTAACTTAGCACCTTCGACAACTAACCGCTTTCATCTAGTCTGCTTTAGCTAGTGGCTGGAAGTAGTTTTTGAGTTAAGATTCCTTTTTGAAGTTCAACTAAACCAAATTTAATTCGAGTAGGAGATTATTTATAATGTTCGACGCATTTACTAGAGTAGTGTCACAAGCTGATGCTCGCGGAGAGTTTCTATCCAGCAGCCAGTTGGATGCCCTAAGTGCAATGGTTGCTGTAAGCAACAAACGCATGGACTCTGTTAACCGTATCACTGGTAACGCTTCTGCTATCGTTACCAATGCAGCTCGCGCTTTATTTGCTGAGCAGCCTCAGTTAATCGCTCCTGGTGGTAATGCTTACACTAGTCGCCGTAACGCAGCTTGCTTGCGCGACATGGAAATTATTTTACGCTACATTACTTACGCTGTCTTCACTGGTGACGCAAGTGTTCTAGAAGACCGTTGTTTAAATGGACTGCGTGAAACTTACCTAGCTTTGGGTACTCCTGGTGCTTCCGTAGCTGTTGGTGTTCAAAAAATGAAAGAAGCTGCTTTAGCAATTGTTAAAGATACTAACGGTATTACTCCTGGTGATTGTAGTGCAATCACTTCCGAGATTTCTGGCTACTTTGATCGTGCAGCCGCAGCAGTAGCTTAACGTTAGATTAAGCATCTATCCTTTGGATAGTTTCAACCAAAATACTGGTTGTTTAGAAAAAATTAGTAAAACAAGAAAAACATCACAATCATGAAAACTCCTCTAACTGAAGCGGTATCTTCTGCTGATTCCCAGGGTCGTTTCTTGAGCAGCACTGAAATCCAGACTGCTTTTGGTCGCTTTAGACAAGCCAATGCTTCTTTAGAAGCTGCAAAAGCTTTAACTAGCAATTCACAGAGCCTAATTGATGGTGCCGCGAATGCAGTGTATTCTAAGTTTCCTTACACTACTAGCACTCAAGGTCCTAACTATGCTTCTACCCCTGCTGGTAAAGCAAAATGTTCCCGTGACATCGGCTACTACCTAAGAATGGTTACTTACTGCTTGGTTTCTGGTGGTACAGGTCCTATGGATGAATACCTCGTAGCTGGTCTTGATGAAATCAACCGTGCTTATGAGCTATCTCCTAGCTGGTACATTGAAGCTCTAAAATACATCAAATCTAATCATGGCTTGAGTGGCGATCCTGCTACTGAAGCAAACAGCTACTTAGATTATGCGATCAACTCACTCAGCTAAATTAGCTACAATTGTGCCGTTTTCTCTTGTAGGCTCATAGCCCAAGTTGAGATAGACATGGTTTAACATCAAGGTCAAAGTATTTGACTCATTTAGTGATACTCAGAGGAGTATGCGAATGCCAGCCTTAAAGCTAGTATTTGTTTACTTGTCTGAGTATTGTTGTCTTGAAAGGATAAAGGATGAGGAATGAAGGTTGAGGAAAGAGATAGCTCGGACAATTCGGGTGAAGCAGAGCAGTTGACGGTAGAACAGGCGATCGCCAACCTAAAGCAAAAAGAAGATTTAGGCGCTCGCTATTATGCTGCTTGGTGGCTGGGAAAATTTAGAATTAAAGATCCAGAGGCAATCGCTGTCTTGTTAACAGCTTTAGGAGATGAGCAGGATCGTGCCCCTGATGGTGGGTATCCCCTACGTCGTAATGCAGCTAGAGCCTTGGGCAAATTAGGCGATCAAAGCGCAGTATTGCCCCTAATCCGCTGCCTAGAGTTTCCCGATTTTTACGTTAGGGAGGCTGCGGCTCAAGCATTAGAAATGCTTCAGGATCGAGAATGTATTCCAGCTTTAACCAAACTATTAGCAGGAGGAGTTGCTGCTGCCACCAGAGTACCTGGTAAGCCTCATTTAGTGCAGCCCTATGAAGCCATTATTGAAGCTTTAGGGACTTTAGGAGCAAAGTCGGCAATTTCGCTAATCGAGCCGTTTACGCAACACCAGACCGAAAAGGTTAAATATGCTGCTGCCAGGGCAATGTATCAACTAACAAACGAGGATAAATATGGTGAGATGCTGATTAGCGCCTTGTCTGGAGATGATTTGCAGCTACGTCGCTCGGCATTAATGGATTTAGGTGCGGTTGGTTATCTTAAGGCGGCTCAGGCGATCGCTGATACTCTAGCAGAAAATAGTATGAAGTTGATTGCCTTGAAGGGATTATTAGAAACTGATTTAGCGAACCACAAGACAGTTATGTCGATCCAAAGCACCAAGATCATGGACTTGATGGATTCTCTTCTCTAAGAGACTGCTTGAGTAATAAGTTTATGTCCAACAACTGCTAGACTTATTAAGTTTGATTAAGCAAGAAAAAATGAGCAATTTAAGAACATTTCTCGAACCGATCGCCAACTGGTTTAATAGCTTAGGCACTCCTGAACCGATTGTTCATTGGGGACACCCTGCAATGATGGCTATTGTGGCATTTGTCATGGGTAGTGCTGTGGCATTAGCTGGGTGGCGTGGTAGAACCTTGGCAACGACCAATGCCGAAGTCGCGATGAAAAATAAAGCCGATCATCGTAAAATTGCTCCTCTGATGTACGTTTTTTTAGTTTTAGGCTATACGGGGGGAATATTATCTTTGGTAATGCAGGGTGAGCCTATCTTAGAAAGTCCTCATTTTGTGACAGGTACAATAGTTATTGCTTTATTAACAGTCAATGCTATCCTTGCCGCTACAGGATTTATTGGTAACAAAGAAACAGCGAGAACAGTTCATGCCTATGTGGGTAGTCTTGCCTTACTTATTCTGGTAGCTCATGCCTTATTGGGATTGAATCTAGGCTTATCTATTTAATTAAAAGCTTTGAAAAATACAGCGATCGTCATAAACCCCAGTATTCAATTCTTTCCTCAAGCCAGCCAGACTTTTTCCAACCAGCGATCGCCTGATTTACTTTTAAGCGTAATTCTTGGTACTGTAAACCTTTGGGCATAACTACCGCTAAAGCAGCACCTGATAATCTCTCTGGTAGCAGCCTATAAGCGGGATATTCTTGTGTCCAGCCTGTTAAGATAGAGCGATCGCCCGCAAAAGCATCAGCTTGATTAGTTTCAAGCAATTCTAAAGACTCTAGATAGGAATTAACGCCAACTAAAGTTACCTTGGGTAATCGATGGCGAACTACCGCGATCGTCGCAGAATCTTTAAGTACGGCAATTCTTTTGAGTGGTAAGCTATCAGCATTTTTTATCTGATTATTCTTGGTAAGAATACCAGTGCCGTCTAAATAATAATAAGGACTAAAATCAACTATCCTACTGCGGGGAGTCGTCACCGCTACTCTGGCGATCGCAATATCTACTTCATCATCTAAAATTACCTTTAATCGTTCCTTATTATCAACAGATACAAGCTGTATTTCTGCTGCATCACCTAATAATTCTTCGGCTAACTTACGAGCAATATCTATTTCTAAACCAGTTAAATCCCCTGCTTCATCTATAAAACCCAGAGGACGCAAATTATCTTTGACGGCTACTCTTAACTCTTTCTCTGATTTAATTTTTGACCATTCTCGCGCAAGCGTTTGTGGTGTAATTGCTAAAAGAATAATTATGGTGACTAAATAGAAAAACAGATGCTTCATGATGCAGATAAACTTATTTGGTAAGGCTAAATAAATAATTTGTTGCGAGCAAAAAGCGTAAAACTCGGCTTCACTGCAAAAACCGAGTCTTGTAAGATTTATAGCCATTCAATTTTATTTGAATTTAATCTGCGGATTGGGCTACTTCAACTACCTTGGTAAAAGCTTGAGGATCTACCATTGCTAGCTGTGCCAACATTTTACGATTTAAACCGACTTCAGCTTCCTTAAGTTGATGAGTTAGTTTACTATAGCTCAAGCCGTTCATCCTGGCTGCGGCATTAATGCGGGTGATCCAGAGACGACGAAAATCACGTTTGCGCTTACGGCGATCGCGGTAAGCATTACGCAATGCCTTCATTACCTGCTGGTTAGCAGTGCGGAATAGTTTGGAATGAGAACCACGAAAGCCTTTAGCTAGCTTAAGGATCTTTTTACGGCGTTTGCGGGCGACGTTACCCCGTTTGACTCTACTCATAGTTAATATTTACGATTCTTGTTTTGAGGGCTACTTAGCAGTAACTTTTAGTTGAATACAGCTTCAATTAGCTGTAAGGCATCATAGTGCGAACTGCTTTTTCATCAGTCTCATGCACTACTGCCATATTGGATAGACGACGGCGAGTACGCTCTTTGCTTTTGCGCTCTAGCAAGTGATTTTTAAACGCTTTGCGGCGCATAATTTTTTTGCCACTGCCTGTGATGCGAAAACGCTTGGCAGCAGACTTTTTAGTTTTTAGCTTAGGCATGACTACAGATAATTAGACACAATTTCTGATTATACTCTGTGTCCTCGACCAATTACAAACTTTATGTTTAATTAATTCGCCCAAAGCTCAGAGCTTATTAAGTGCCGACATCAGCGCTTGCTGTCCAGTAGTTTGATATGCCTGAGTCAAATATTGCTTCATTGCCTCAGCATCAGTAGGGGGCAAAGGCATTTCACCTAAGATGTCTAGAGCTGTTTTTTGCTCCATTGGAGGGACGATCGCCACCAAACTAGATTCTAAGGGTTCATTATATTGCCAAAAACCCTTCGGTTGTGCGGTAGCGTCCTTGGCGATCGCTATATTGAGCTTGGCTATGGTTGCTGCCGGAGGAGCATTTTTTTTGATTGTCTTGCTTTTTTGAGCGCGAATCTGCCGAAGACGTTCAATAATTTGATTTTTGGTGCGTCCCCGAAGCTGAAAAATAATAAAGGGGTCTTCGCTAAAGCGATCGCCCAACTGATAATATACCGCAGCAATATGCTTACAGGGGTTAGCTTTGTCGGGGCAGCTACAGCGCGATCGCACATCATTCAGGGTAAAAGGAAATAAGCTCAAACCACTAGCGGTAAATACCGCCTCAATTGTTTCTGGCATTTCTCCCGCCAAAAGTTGAGCCGAAAAAACTGCTTTCTCCGACATTTTGTTAATGACAAAATCCCAATCCTCATTGCTGAAAGAATCTAAAGAAAGAGATACCCGATAGGGTTGATTGTCGCTTCCCTGCACCTCTGCTTTCGCTTTAGAATTGGCAAATTCCATGCTGAGGACATTGCCCTCTCTAGCATAGCTACGACCTCTTTCTAGGCGTTTTTTAAAGCGATAGGAATCTAATAAATCTAACCAGCGCTCTACCCACCATTCTCGTTTTTCTACTTCAAAATTAGTCATTTTTTAAGCTCTAGGCTCCAAGCTCTAGGCTTTAAGCTTTTGTTTATTTAACGATCTTACCTAATTACCTATTAGTTCTCAATTCCTCACCTTATAAAAAGTTTCGAGGCTATCGCGATCGCCAACAAAACGCCAGTGCCAGGGTTCGTAACTAACTCCCTGTTGATTATCACGGGCAAAGGACAGTTCAAAGCTGTATTTTAAGGCATTTTGTTCAAGCCAACGAAAAGCAGCAGTATTAGCAAACTCCTGTTCTAAGTTAGTTGCAGGAGCATTTCCGTCACCAACATCCACAGCATAGCCAGTATGGTGTTCGCTATAGCCTGGAGGGGCGCTGACTTCGGCTCGTTTAGTAGTATCTTGTCCTCGCTGTTCTTTGACTCCAAAAAATAGTTTTTCTTGAGTTTTGAGATCGCGAAATGCCGAAATTGGTGTGAGAATTATTCCATTAGCCTTAGCGGCAGCCTGCATTTGCCGAAACTTTTTGGCAGCAGCAATCCGCATTTTCAAATCGCTACCAACCGTGATTGCCTCTAATTCCGATTGCGGGGCGAGACTATAAGGTAAATGTCCCAATAAATCTACTTTTTTCGCTGTTTCTCCTGTCGGCTTGGTCGAAGTTGGCGGCTTCGTCTCTAGCTGCTTCGGTGGAGTTTTTGGTTGAGGGTTAATCGGTTTGGCAACGGGATCGGCGATCGTTTGTTGGGCAGATTTGTTTGTAGATGAAAACAACCATAGCCCTAGGAATCCGACTATACCAAGACAGAATAGGCTGCCAATAACTAGAGACATCGACGATAACAATCGCGATTGCCTGGGTAATTCTGCGCTTTCTCGGATTGCCTCTGGAATTTCAATTTCTTCCATAATTTAGTCTGCAACTAAATGTTTTCTTACTAACTATTGTTCTTTTGTGTCACTCTTCTATGCCACTCTTTTGCGCAACGTTGTCTTGTTCAGCAGCCAGGCATACTGCTTTAGCTACTGCTTCGGCGACTCTAGGATCGAATACTGAGGGAATAATATGCTCTCGATCTAGATCGGCATCATTAACCAAAGTGGCGATCGCCTTAGCCGCTTCCAGGTACATGTTAGTCGTAATTGCCGAAGCACGACAATTCAAGGCACCACGGAAAACTCCAGGAAAGGCTAACACATTATTAATCTGATTAGGATAATCACTGCGCCCTGTTGCCATTACCGCTACTGCATCATAGATAAGTTCGGGCTGAATTTCGGGAATCGGGTTTGCCATGGCAAAGACAATCGCTTGTTCTGCCATCGCATGCACCATTTCTGGAGTTACTACCCCAGGGGCGCTAACTCCCAGAAATACATCAGCATTTTGCATTGCCGAGGCTAAATTTCCCTGTTCTGATACGGCAAATTCTTGTTTCTGCTCATTTAAATCACTCCGGCGATCGCAGATAATTCCCTTCGAGTCACAGATTACAATGTTGCTTGCTCCAGACTTACGTAACAGTAAAGCGATCGCAATTCCTGCGGCTCCCGCTCCATTAATCACAATCTTGACCTCGGCAATATCTTTACCTACTAATTTAAGCGCATTATACAACGCTGCCAAGACGACAATTGCGGTACCGTGCTGATCGTCATGAAACACAGGAATGTCCAGCTCCTGTCGCAATCTTCGCTCGATCTCAAAACATCTTGGTGCGGCAATATCTTCTAAGTTTATCCCGCCAAACACAGGGGAAATTTCTGTTACGACCTTAATTATTTCTTCTGTATCTTGAGTGTTGAGGGCGATGGGAAAAGCATCAATCCCCGCAAATTTCTTAAATAACAATGCCTTACCTTCCATTACAGGTAAAGAAGCTGCTGCGCCTAAATTCCCTAATCCCAGTACAGCACTGCCATCGGTAACGACTGCCACGGTATTACCTTTAATAGTTAAATCGTAAACTCTTTCTGGCTGTTCGGCGATCGCCCGACAAATTCTGCCTACCCCTGGAGTATAAGCCATCGCCAAATCTGATTGAGAATTTAGCGGTAGTTTGCTCTCAACGCTAATTTTTCCCCCTTGATGAATGGCAAAGGTGCGATCGCTATAGTTGATTACTTTGACCCGTGGCAAGCTTTTAATCGCTTCGACGATCTCATCCCCTTGTTCAGTACTAGAGGCATCAATCATCAATTCTCGATGAGTATATTTAAGATTGCGCTGTAGCAAAACAATATCCCCTAAGCTACCACCATGATTAGCAATGGTACTCATGACCGAGGCTAATGCCCCAGGGCGATTGGGAATTTCTAATTCAATCTTCAAGCTGAAACTAGCGCTAGGATTTAAATCTACCATTACTTAATTACTTAATTACTTAATTACTTATTACTTATTAATTATTACTTTCTACTGCGTACCCAACCTCTGTCTTTTTAAACAGCACTCGATATACAGGTAAATTTTGCCCTAATACGTGCAGTTCTCGTTCTGTAGGTATAGGTAAAGGATTATTCTCTAACCAGGCTGTAGCATGTTGTTGTGTTAGAAAAGGATTGGCGGTAAAGCGATCGCGCATCTCTATTACTACTTCCTCAATATCAGACTGTAAAAAGATTTCACCCTCGAAAGCCAGATGTTTAACTATCGCCTCAACTAACTCGGGTTGAATCACACGGCGTTTATTATGCTTTTTCTTAAACCAAGGATCGGGAAACTGTACAGAAACCATCTTTAACCTATTTGCAGGCAAAGATTCTAGCAATACTGCTGCCGAACTATTAATATTGCCAAAAAGATAGTGCAGATTGGTTAAACCTAAATTATCTCGATCCTGATTGGCTAACTCCACTAGCTGCCGCCGAATTTCGATTCCCAAATAATTAATTTCTAGATTTTGCTGCGCCAGATCTAATAAAAATTTACCCCGCGCACAGCCAATATCTAAATGCCAAGGGCGATCGCTATTGTGATAGATTTCCTGCCAATCTGGGATGATAATCGGCTGCTGAAACTTAAGGGTTAGGGGATTTACGTGCTGTCGAATACGACGGGTAGGCATAAATGGGAGTAGATAAAACTAAAAAATCTAAGTATCTTTCGCACGGATCGCGACGACTGAACCAGTAAAATCGTAAATATTACCCTGTAGTTGAATTGACGAGCCAATTTTAACTTTTTTACTACCGCTTAATACATAGCCACTGTCGGTTACTTCCGCCTGGCTACCCAAAGTAATCACCAAATCTCTAGTCATTTCTATTTCAGGACGGGGATCGGGCAAAGCTTTTACTGTCCCGTCTGGTTGAGGTACGGCAGTTGTTCGAGGTAAAACTATGCTATCGATCATCTCAACTGTGCCTGCGGGCTGGTTACGGATGACAATATCAGCCTTGTTCCCAGGTTCAAACTCTTGAGACAACACATCATAGTTGGTTACGCTCAATCCTTTGACTAATACTTTGATCTCAATCGGTTTCTGTTTAGTTTGAGCAACCAGACTACTTGTTAAAGGAGTACCAGGAAAGAAGAAAACACCGATAATAACCAACAAAATTACGCAGGCAGCAGCTAAGTCAAGGATACTCAACTTGCCAAATAGTCTTCCTTTAGAATCAATAATTTTCATAGTTAGCTGTCGGAAATCTCGATGTCCAAAATGTTAAACTAAGCCACCTCGTCACCGAGGCGACTCGTCTTCAGAACCGTACGTGAGACTTTCACCTCATACGGCTCCTCTCTAATTAGGTTCTTACGAACACTACTCAGACTAAGGTAGGTAGGTCATCATCCCATGTCCAATTTGATTTCTCAAATTGTCCTTGGAATCTTTTATAGATTTTATCCCATCCTTTGCGGATTTTATAACGACGAATCGTTTCTAAATCCGTTTTAGTCTTAACATCGTGACAATGTTTATGTAAGTAGCTGAAGATTATCTGATGAGTTCTCACCCCCTGCTTTGCGCGGGGTAATGTGGTCGGTTTCGATAATATCTTCAGGTAGAAAGTTTAGGTGACACGTAATTACATTTTCCTTTTTGTCTCTTTAACATTCTAGCTACAGAGGCTTTGACTTCAGGGTGTTTACCCCTTCGTGAAGCCCAGTAGATAGTTTCACCATTGTATGGGCTGGCTTCACCTTTCACTTTGATGTGTCGGGTGATTTTGGTTTCTGGATGCATGGGTAGGACATATTGAATGTCATTATCTATGCACGAAAACCTCCAGTTGTTCATGTCAATGGTGTGCCAATATTTTCTGTTTACCCAAGTTTTGTTTTTATTAGGATGTCTTCTATAACCCCATCTTAGGAGTTTCTTGAACATGAGACTGTATACTTTAGTGTAAGTCTCTTTACTACAAACTGTTCGATAATAATTGCACCATCCTCTAATCACTGGAGCTAATTTTGCTATCAGTGCGTTCTGCGGAGCAGCTTTATGTTTGTCAATTATTTCTGCTAGTTTGTGGTAATGTTCTAAAACTTTTTCTTTTGATGGTTTGATGATAGTTTTAAATCCTAATGACTCTCCAATTGAGTTTTTCCCTGATTGGTATTTGCCAACGGGAAACTGTCTTATAGTGAACCCTAAGAAATTGAACCCTGGTTTGTTTCCTTCGTGTTCGTGAAGGGTATGGGTTATTTTGGTTTTTTCTGGGCTGTATTCTAGACCTATCTCATTGAGCCATTGTCCGATAATTTCTTGACAGGTTTTAATAACTTCCAATTTTTCATGGATTATTACAAAGTCATCTGCATATCTGATAAGGGATAAGGAAGATTTATTCTTCCTTTTAAGTCCTTTCAAAGTCGCAGCATATTCTTTAATCCTGTTTTCCATACCGTGTAGGGCGATATTGGCTAAAAGTGGTGAACAGATGCCACCTTGAGGTGTTCCTTCTTCGGGGAATATTGTTTTCCCTTGATCGAGGATTCCTGCCTTTAGCCAAGCTTTTACTTGTCGTCTTACTTTTGGAAAGGTATTTACCTTTTCTAATAGTTTGACGTGGTTTATACGGTCAAAGCACTTACTGATGTCGGCATCTGCTAAAACTCCATCTATGTGTGCCTGACTTCCTGCCTTTCCTAAATGTTGAAAACGAGAATACTCATTCTCCTGATTGGTTTTGGGAAAAATGGCGCGATTGGCTCGGAGTTGATAATACCAGTAATGATGTTTCGTGTCCTTTGGCTTGATATCGCGCGATAGAACATCCAGGAGGAGCTACAATCCCTGATGCTCCAATTTTAGACTTTTCTGCCTGTAAGAGAGCGATTGTTGTACTGATGCGTTCCGCTCGTTGTTCATGAGCTAGTTCACTTTCTTTTTTAGACATTTTTGAGTAATTAGGTAGGATAAATCTGGTAAATTAGTTCTCTATGAATAAAGAGAATTAATTTAGTTTAATGAATCACATTTTACCTCAAGCTGAAGAATTACTCTCAACCTTGAAACAGCTAATGCCCAGTATTTATCAACAAGAAACCTTAGAATCTATTTTAGGTTTGTTTCTTAAAGGGCAAGGTAACTCCGTTCCTCATCATTGTCAAACCAAATCAGAAAGTGCTATTAGTCGTTTTTTGAATTATTATAAATGGTCAACTCGTTCTCTGATTCGTAATGTTCGTTCTTGTATATTAAATCTAATTCTTTCTCAAAGAAAAAAAGGACGAAAACCAATTTTAGAAGTTATTCTGGATTTAACAACACTAGAAAAAGTGGGTAACTTTCCTCATCTAAAAAACTTGGTACGAGTCTATCACCATAAGAAAGGATTACATATTGTGGTTATGTACTTAGTCATCGGAAACTGGCGATTTCCTTGGAGTTTTCGAGTTTATCGGGGAAAAGGAAATCCTTCTCCATCTCAGCTTGCACAAAAATTATTGAACAATTTACCAAAATTTTTGCTTCAGTCTTTTCAGATTTATGTTTTAGGTGATACTGCTTTTGGAACAATTAAATTAATCAAGAAAATTCGAGGAGCTTCTTTTAAACATCACGCTATTGTTGGCATTCCTAAGACTCGAACTTTGAGCGATGGACGGCAAGTTTCTGAAATTAAAACCAGAGGTCAACAAGTTTATTTGAATGGTCTAGATATTCCTGTTTTTCTGTAGGACGTATTTTGCTTTAGAGCTAATGGCGCCAAAGATACTTTCAATTGCATCATGGCATCCCCTTCCTGGTCTGAATCCATGTGAATTTGGTTCAAATTTGGATTCCCATTCAGGTTCTAATGATGCCTTGACTAGGGCTTGAACTGCCCTATCGTGCATTACGGGTATTCCAAGAGGACGTTCTTTACCATTTGACTTTGGTATCCATACCCGTCGGACGTGTTTGGATTTGTCATTTAGTATTAGATTGTTTACCAGTTCAAAACGTTGTTTTGGGGTTAATGACTTAACGCCATCCACACCTGCCGTCTTTTTACCAGTGTTATCTTGGGTTACTCTTCTGACCGCTAATAGTTTGGCATGATAAGAGTTTAGGAGGGTTTTCTGTAACCGTCTTAATTTTCTTACATTGTCATTTTTGCTAGCTTGATAGATTCGCTTTTGGAGCTTGAACACTGATAATTCGACTTTACGCCAATTTATCTCGTTCCATTCCACTGTATTCCGTTTTATTGAATCAGTTTTAGACATATTTACTCTTACTTGTTTTCTATCTTCCTAATTACAGTCGGTACGTGGGCACTGTCTGGGTTTACATTAATAAGCCTGTACCTTGGCATTACACCATCTGTCACCAGCATTACTCGTTGTTCCGAGTTAAGGCATTTGCTTTTTACCGAATCCTATTCCCTCTATAACCTCTTATTACAAGAGATGTTGCGTCTTGGTTGACTACTCAGCAAAGTTCGACCATTACTTGAGAGTTATAGAGGGGTTTCCTCGTTCCGAATATCCGTTGGTTTGAATCTTTAGGGTGTAACTATCCACCGAGACTTGACTAGTGTTGGAATTAGTAATATAAAAACTATTTCAATATAGTAGTCCTTTTGCCTTTTGGCTACAGCCTATCAGTCTTGTTTGGCTGTTTTACAATAACGATGGTTATGTTAATCCAATATTCCGAGGACTATTAGTGTTTGGAAATAATTCGAAGCTCAGATTATTTCAATTGTATTGTCCTGATGCCTTTTGGCTACAGCCTATCAGTCTTTTTGGCTGTTTCTGATGACGGAACTTAAGGATACTTCGCTTTCGCTACCCATAGGTGTCTTGCTTGCGGGGAACCAGATTAGACTTCCAGTCAGAACCGCTTTCATTCCCGCTTTACGGATTGACGACCAGTCTCTACCGTAGGGAAAGTGCTTTTACCCCCAACACCTGGGGAGAGAGACTTGAGTTTGTAAGGTGACTAATCTTAATCCTTGTTATAGGAGTTCTCGCACTCTCACGGATATTCAGTTGTCATGGTTCTATTGGCTTGCCGTAAGGCTTTAGCCGTTCCATGCTAGTAGTCCTCGTACTAGATAAATATTAGTACGTTTGTACTAAACGAGTCGCACAATTT
>CAVRWR010000075.1:0-8355 GCA_963724445.1 uncultured cyanobacterium
GTTGAATGGGGGGCCGTGGTGCTTACCGTTGCGGGGCAGTGCAGGAATCTCACCTGCTTCCCGAACATCCAACACTGAGATTGTCAGGACCACCGAGAGAAGCACGGCGCCATCCTCCTTCGCAAGTAGAATGGAGCAATGCGAGCACCCATCGGCATAGTGGGCGTGGCCTCTACCGGATGGAGGGCCTGGCCCTCGACCGGGCGCAGGAGGTGGAGACGCCCTTCGGCGAGCCCTGGGCCCCGTGCATCTGGGCACGCTGGATGGCGCCCCCGTGGCCTTCCTGGCGCGCCATGGCGAGGGCCACCGCTTCACGCCCAGCGAGGTGAACTACCGGGCCAACCTCTGGGACCTCAAGTCCGTGGGCGTCGAGCGGCTGATCTGCGTGTCGGCCGTCGGCAGACCTGCAGGCCCGCCACAAGCCCGGCGAGCTGCGCCTGGTGAGCCAGTTCATCGACAAGACGAAGCAACGGAAGGACACCTATTTTGGCGAAGGCCTGGTGGCCCACGTGAGCTTCGCCGAGCCCACCTGCTTGTCTGGGTCGTCTCCGGCGCCTCGCTGGCTTTCCTGGCGGTACTGGGCGCCGTGGGCGCGCAGGCGGGTGGCGCCAATGTGCTGCGCGCGACAGCTCGCGTGACCTTCTGGGGGGCACTTGCAATGGCATTGACGGCTGGCATCGGCGCAGTGTTCGGCACGGTGGTGTAGCGGGCTCAGCCACCCCAGAGGTCCGTCAGATCGTGGAGCGGAAAGTCCCATGGTCCAACACGAAGATCGTGCCCATCCTCCTGTCAGCCGCGAGCTTGCTGGCCGCTTCCGCCCTTCAGCACTATGAAGACCGTTGCCCAGGCATCAGCCGCCATGCACCAAAAATCAGCGAACTGGCAGTTACTTACGAGCGATTGGCTAATTTAGGTCAAAAATTGCACCTGATTGAAGGCGTGACTGAGATGTTTGAGTGCTTAAGAAAAACGAGCAGCAGAAATAGTTCCCGAAGTAGAAGTGGAGTTTTATTTGATTAGCGGTGGTTTTGTCGATATTGCTCGCAATACTTCTATTGCTAAACATTTCACTCAAATGTGGGGTTGTGAATTAGCTTATGATGGAGATCGGAGAAATTCAATTTCTCTAACAGCTAATGAGCCATACGGAAAAAACTCATTATTTATATTATCTTTCCATAGGTATCGAACGAGAAAAAGAGCAAGATTTGATGTACAACTATCGTGATGTACCGATTAAACAATTACACGTTCCTCTAAATCAAGTAATCTATGTCGGCGATGGTACATCTGACATTCCTTGCTTTACTGTCATCAATCAATACGGAGGCATTCCACTTGGTATTTATCAAGATAACTTGACCGCTCAAAAGTGGGAACATCGTGAGAAAGTCACTGGTAGCCAGCAGTTAACTAATTTAGCACCAGCCAACTACGAGCAAAATTCCGAACTAATGCGATCGCTGATTTTAAGCATCGAATGTATTAGTAAACAAATCACTTTACTTCAGCTTAGTGCAGGAGAATAAGCTTTTTCTACTGTCCCAACCGCTTCCTCGCACCTTTAACACTCCCCAACTGTTTCCTCGCCATTCCCGTCACAAGACAAACACCACCAGTAATATAAAGTCCTTTATTGCCCGTACCCATCCCAATAAACCGCACAATGCCAAAAGCCATCAGAGCAGCAATAATAATCGGTATAATCACCACATACTGAGTGTGTTCTGGTTTATCCTGCTTCAGTCCCAGAGCCTCATTCTTGATCACTTTTCTAGCTAACCCTGGATTACGTCCTGCCAGTGGTTGAAGTTCAGCTTCTCTATAGAATTTTTCAAGATAATTTCTTAGAGAAAAAGTAGTGGCTATCCATTCCCCTGTAGCTTCAGATTTATTAGTAATCAAATAATCTATTTCAGTAGCCTCTTCACCAGAACTAGCATTCATGACGATCGCTATATTTCTTACACCCTGAAGTCCATTTGTTTTGGCTTGTATAACAGCTACCCAAACAATTTTAGGCTTATTCAATTGTCTGCATTTACGGCTAAGGTTCTATGTAGAATTAGTCCGTTACCACCATTACCAATTGGTCCATATTCTTCGCTTAATTATTGGAATTTATTAGGCTTTCGCTATTAATCGTGTAATATTTTTAACTGTCAATCATCAATTGTTCTCTCAACCGATCTAACTCTTCCTTATTCCGCTTCAATTCCTGTTCCAATTCCTGCAATTGCTCTCGTCGGGTTTCAATTTCGAGCGCACGGCGATTTAGCTCAAGATTTTGGGCAGTGATTTCCTGTCGCCACTTTTCCACTTTGTTTTGCTCGGTTTCAATAAACTGGGGATTGATGGCATTTTTAGTCAAATGCTGCTGTAGTATACTCAAAATCCATTCTTTAGCTTCTTGGATACTAATTATCTGTTGATCTTGGTGATCCTTATCTACTTCTACTAGTACCAATACCCCAGAACAGAGGGAACTTTCTTTGGTCAAAAGTAAAGTCTCAGAATTATCAAGCTCCCAGACATATTCTGATTCTTGACGAGCAAGCACCTGGAGATGTATTTCTTCCGAATCTGGGTTAACTTCAACTTGAGCTAGATATAACATGACTTGTAATCTGTTCGCTTATTAGTAAGAGTCCCGCCAAGTACTTTTACTAGACAAAATAATCTCTATCAGCATAACGATAAAAATTATAGATTGATGTATCCAACTACATGATTAATCTAACTAGATACACCAATAGTACTTTTACTTCAGGCGATCTAAACGCTCCTGTAATATTTCTGCCTGTTTTTTAGCTTCGGCTAAATCATTCTGTGCGCCCTGAATTACATTTGCAGGCGCTTTATTGACAAAACCTGAATTATTCAAACGCCCAGTTAGAGATTTAATATCTTTCTGTACTTTCTCCAATTTCTTCTGCAATTTAGTCTGTAACGCAGCCACGTCTACCAAACCAGTTAAGGGGATTAATACCTGTACTGTTCCTGTTACTCCAGCAATTACCTGTCCAGGATCTTCAGTTAGGCTTGAAGTAATAATAAGTTTGCCGACTTTAGCAATATCCTGAATATAGCTCTTGGTTGAATTGATAATTGCGGCTTCTGTATCACTTTCGGTTTGTAGAATCACCTCGATCTTTTCTCCTGGCTTAATTACCGACTCGGCACGCAGATTACGAATAGTACCGATGGTATTTAAGAGCAAATCAAAGCTTTGCTCTAATTCAAAATCTATTAGATTGTTGTTTAATTCAGGATAAGCTTGAAGAGCAAGAGTATAGTTACCATTATATTGAGTAAGTGTTTGCCAAATCTCCTCTGTAATGTGAGGCATGAAAGGGTGGAGTAATCTCAATATTCCATCTAAAACATAAGCAAGAACATTTTGCGCTACTTTGCGACTGGCTGAAGATTCATCTTGCCACAAACGAGTTTTTACTAACTCAATATACCAATCGCAAAAATCATTCCAGATAAATTCATATAAACCTTTAGCTGCTTCTCCTAAACCATAGACTTCAATGTTGCTTCTAGTTTGTTTGACGGTTTGATAAAAACGAGACAGAATCCAACGATCTGCTTTTTCTAAAAATTCATTACCTATGAAATCGAAGTATTGAAGTTCATTAGCATAAAATGACAATTGAAATTCTTGAGGAGTTTTACCCTTTAGATTCATCATCACAAACCGCGAGGCATTCCACAGCTTGTTAGCAAAGTTACGAGAAGCTTCTACAGCAGATGATTCTTGTTTTTGGCGATCATAATCAAAGCTGATATTTTGCCCCGCACCCACAACTTTAGTAATTAGGGTATAACGTAGAGCATCCGCACCGTATTTATCGATCATTAATAGAGGATCGATGCCGTTACCTTTCGACTTGGACATTTTTTGTCCGTTTTCATCTAACACCAAGCCGTGAATGTATACATCATCAAAGGGCATCTTGTCAGTCAAGTGTCCCGCCATCATAGTCATGCGTGCCACCCAAAAGAAGATGATATCAAAACCAGTAACTAGGGTGGAAGTGGGATAATATTTCTCCAAATCCGCAGTATGTTCGGGCCATCCCATTGTGGAAAAGGGCCATAATCCAGAAGAAAACCAGGTATCTAGTACATCAGGATCTTGTTCTAGCTGAATACTATCCCCGTACTTCTCTTTTGCCTTAGTTTCTGCTTCGCTTTCATCATAAGCTACAATAAACGGAGTATGCTCGGTAATCTCGTTGTCTGTTTCTGACACTACATACCAAGCAGGAATTTGATGACCCCACCATAGCTGACGAGAGATACACCAGTCTTTTAACTTAACTAACCAGTCCCGATATACTTTCTTCCATCTTTCAGGAACATAGTTAGGCGAATTTTCGTTATCCAGAGAAGTCAAAGCTTTACTCGACAACGGTTCAATTTTGACAAACCACTGGGTTGACAATAAAGGTTCTATGGGTACTTTACCGCGATCGCTGTAGGGAACGCTATGACGATAGTCTTCAATCTTGACTAGATTTCCCAATTCATTTAGTTTCTTAACTACATTCTCACGGGCCACAAAGCGATCCTGTCCCTGAAACTCTCCTGCATTTTCATTGAGACTGCCATCTTTATTCATGATGTTAATCATGGGCAGGTTATGACGTTTACCCATCTCAAAATCATTTGGATCGTGGGCTGGGGTTACCTTAACGCACCCTGTACCAAATTCCATTTCTACAAATTCATCACCAACAATGGGAATCTCCCGCCCAACTATCGGCAAAGTAAGAGTCTTACCAATATAATCCTTATATCTCTCATCATTGGGATTAACTGCTACCCCCGTATCTCCTAACATTGTCTCAGGACGTGTAGTTGCCACTTCCATGTAACCACTACCATCGGTTAAAAGATAGCGGAAGTGCCATAGATGCCCATCTACCTCTTGATTCTCTGCTTCCAAATCCGATACCGCCGAAAGCGACTCAGGACACCAGTTAACTAAATAGTTGCCACGATAAATCAATCCTTCCTCATAAAGCTTAACAAATGCCGTCTTCACAGCCTGGGATAAACCCTCGTCCATCGTAAACCGTTCTCTCGTCCAGTCCGCCGATACCCCCAGACTCTTCAACTGATTAATAATTGTCGCGCCAGACTTCTCTTTCCAAGCCCAAGCCCGTTTTAAATATTTTTCTCGTCCCAAATCCTCACGGCTTTTACCTTCGGCTTTAATCTGCTGATCGACAATCGTACTCACCGCAATACTAGCGTGATCTGTCCCAGGCAACCATAATGTATTGCGCCCAATCATCCGATGATAACGAATCAAAGTATCGATCAGCGCACTCTCAAAAGCGTGTCCCATGTGCAGACTCCCCGTAACGTTGGGCGGGGGAATCACAATGCAATATGGTTCGCCTTCAGCGTTGGGATCGGCTTTAAATACTTCCTGATCCGCCCAGTATTGCTGCCATTTAGCTTCGGTTTGCTTGGGATCGTATTGAGTAGAGAGATTAGTGTCAGTTGCGGTCATGTGACTAGCAGAGGAATAAGTATTTTCAGCAATTATTTATTGTATATTCATTGCCTTCACTCTTGCTAATTGGTTATTTGAGATTAGGTGAATAATGCGATTATGCTCATTTCAGATTTCATTTTAGTTTCTATCGTTTCTCCAATTAAAATGATTTGAGTAATTTTAGCTCAGATCGATGAGATTCTCGGTAGATATAGGCTCTCAGACTAATTCACTCAAGGAATAAAACCCGCAACCAGTTCTATGAAGGTTTTACTCTCGGTACTGTTTGTCTTTAGCTATTTGATATTTTTCAATTGTTTCCTTAGCTCCTAGTGCCTGTCGGTATTCTTCTCCTCCTTCAATTGATAAACGTTCTCTCACCTTGGCTCTGAGGTCGGAAACCACCTTGCCGTTAGTTTTTCTCGTCTGTTTGTAATCTAAAATCGGTTCGGGATAGTTACTAGCAGATGTGTAGGTTTGAGAAAGTAAATCTTTCATGCTGTATTTAGATAGCTCTGGCATCCAGTAACGGACGAACTGTAAATTAGGATCTTGCTCCTGTAAATTCTTGGTCGGATTATAGATTCTGAAAGTTTTAGATATTGGATTGGTAACGCCAGCCTGTGCTTGCCATTGCCAATGATTGATCGCAATATCGCCATCTACTAACTTACTCATAAAGTATTGCGCCCCATGATGCCAGGAAACACCGCAGTTAATTGTCAGGAAAGTAACGCACATTGCCCTCATCCTAAAGTTCATCCAGCCCATCTGATTTAACTAACGTCGATCAAGGTAGCCTTTCTCTGAAAACAAAAAAACTGTATTAGTCAAAAACTCTTGCATTTGCTGCTTGTCAATGCCCAGTACTTTTATTTGACTGGAAAGCTCATTTTTTAAATCCTGATTTATCAGTGTCATGTCAAATATGACCAAAAAGCTTAGCGTATTTATTCCAATTCTCTTTATCGCTCTAATCTTTTTCATCAGTTTCGTTCTTACTTTAAATTCTGCTAAATTTCTCCTTTGTAAGTTGATGACCAACCAAATAACTTTCGTAACTTTTGCGAAGGATTGAATTTGAAAACGCTTGCCTCTCGCTTGACTTGTATATAGAAAGTACCAAAGTCACGTACACTTACACTTTCTCCCTGTTTGAGAGATTGATAAATCTCATCTAAAGTAACATTAATAATATCCTCTACTTCCTGAGAGTTATGACTAACTCGTTGAGTAACATGCTTGATTAAGTCTTTCTTATTAATAGACATCTTTACAGAGTAATTACTGCTGTTGATTTGATTAATAGTATGTTTAACAAGGGACACAATCTAGGTATTCAAAAAAATGGTAGAAGTTCGGAATCGATTAGCGATTAAACAAAACTTACTCAAAGAAATCGAACAGCTTAAGAACGACCGAAAAACTCTTGTCGATTCGCCCATTACAGATTTAGAAATTCAGCCTCAGAAAGTTCAGTTAATCGAAACATTAACCCAGGCTTTGGAGAAGTTAAGCCCTTTCCCACGTCCTCTATTGTATAGTATTAACCTACTTGATGGTGCTTGGTTATTACAATATTCAACTGCCAGGGAAATTCGTTCTTTAAAAAGCTTACCTTTGGGATTTTTGGTAGGAAAAATCTATCAAATTATCGATCTTAATAATGCTAGTTTTGAAAATAAAGCATGGGTGCAACATAGTTCGGGTTTGTTATCGGGTTATGTGAGAGTAACAGCTGCTTTTGAACCATCCAAGGAAGGAGATGACCGACTTCCAGATCGGAAGATTAATATCGATTTTAAACAGCGTTTTTTAGGAATTAATCGAATTTTGGGGATTAAGACAAATTTACTCGACCCGATTAGAGTCGTAGAAGCAAAAAACCCAATTGGTAGAACTCCCAGCTTAGATTTCACTTATATTGATGAAACCATGAGAATTGGTCGAGGTGGTGATGGTAGTTTGTTTATTTTGACCAAAGCTTGAAGCGATCGCCTTATAACAAAAAACCCAGTCACTATAAATAAATAAGCAACTGGGCAAAACTATTAGTCTATATGACTACGTTCGTTATCCCTGAAAGATTATTCTGCGATCGCTTAGAAAAAAATAGCCCCAATCGAGAAGACTGGAGCTTAATTACGAGGTCTAAAAGACTTTAATGTGCTGGTTTAGTAGCCGTAAGGAAGGTACTGATTTACATCAACTTGGTCTTGAACGCTAGTTTGAGTAGCATTTTGGTCGATGTAATTATAGTTACCGACAGCCGCAGCCGAGTTAGCATTATCTTGTACTGAGAGTTGAGCATCAGGAGTAGAAGGAACTCCATAAGCACCCAAATCTAGTTGGTTTTGGTAACTAGTTTGGTCGGTGTTTTGGTGGATGAAGTTACCCGTGCCAACGGCAGCAGCCGAGTTAGTGTTGTTTTGAATACTGGTTTGTGAATCTTGAGCGAAAGCAGCCAGAGGAGCGAAAGCGATAACTGTAGTTAGAAGAGCTAATGTAGATTTTTTCATGGTTTTATATCTGCGTAAATATGAGATTGTGTGTGTTTTGCTTACATTTACTAGATACGATTGGTCTGTTTTTTTTATGCAGATTTCCTCTTAATTGATTTTTCGCGATCGCCTTCGTCTGAGAATCATTCAGATCTTCCAAGAAAATGCCAATAATCATCAGAGAGCTTTTAGCTATCCCAACCCCAGTCATGGGTGTCGTCGGAATAATTAGACTCAGCTAAATTAAAGTGATAAGTATCTTCGAGCAATTCGGCACGAATGGTATTAATGTCATTGGTGCTGGCAGCGGATTATTTATTTAATTTAGCAATACCTACA
>CAVRWR010000076.1:0-7943 GCA_963724445.1 uncultured cyanobacterium
GTAGGAAGTGCTTTTGATAAGAAGCATAGAAAAGATAAATATCGTTTGTTACATCAGCTTGTTGCCCAAGTTAAACATGATAAATACATACCAAAGCATAATTTAATCCATCATATAGATGGTGATAAAACTAATAACAATCCTAATAATTTATTCATTTGTGAAAGTAAAGCGATACATCAAGATATACACACTCAATTAGAACATTTATCAATGACACTCGTAAAATCGGGAGTTATTCAGTTTGACCATACAACAGGAAAATACCAACTGCCCCAGTTAGAAGAGATTTTAACTGCGTACTCCGTGAATTCAGAAGAAATCTGTAGTCTTCAAATTGCTAAAACTGGAGATATGACAATTCTGAGCCAAGCCGATAGTCCATCGGAAGGCGCAACGACTATCCCATTGGGGAGTAGGGTTTAAGAGAACTCGAAGCGCGGAGAATCCTAACTGTAATAGAAGGATTATGATATAGTCTGAGCTTGCAGGAAACTGTAAGAAAGTAATCGGAATCGGGTTACTTGTAACACAACTGGGAAACATGTAATAGCTAGTAATCACAATGAAGAGCAGCTAGGATGGAATGAGAAGAGTTTTCGCTATGTAGCCATCGATGACAGTAACGAGTTTTATATTCCCCCAAACTTTAGGCAACAGTCCCAAAATAATAAACAGGCAACCGTAGGAAGTTTAGAGGAAGAATTAAACCAAAAGGCGATCGCCATTTATCAGGCGCAATGCGAGCAGAGTTACCAGGCATATAGTCAGCTTTTAGAGTTGGGTGTGGGCAGAGAACAAGCGAGGGGAGTTTTAATTCCTTCGGTCTATACATCTTGGGTCTGGACGGTTTCACTCCAGGCATTACTCAACTTTATTGGCTTGCGTTTGGGTGTGGGGGCGCAAAGCGAAATTGGCTCTTATGCCCAGGCAATTGTTGAGCTGATTGAACCGATTGTTCCTGTATCGATGGAGGCATGGTCAAAATACAATACCAATGTGAATTAAAGTGTATTTAACTGGCGTTGCACGAATGAGCTGCTCGTAAATTAACTTTGGTCAGGGGCGATCGCGATCGCCCTTAATCTTTGTGAATAAATTTAAATCAGATTTCGCTCAAACTGTTTCTTCAATTGTTTTTCGAGTTACTTGAGACACAGCAGTTAAAGGTATTTCTTCTATTTCAGGCAGCTTGTCTAACAAAAGACGAGAGGATTGGTTTCCCCCAGACAGCCGTTTGAGCAGTTTCGGTCTGGGATCGTGAATCAGATAGTATATTTCGTCTTTGTCCTGCCATTCTTCCTCTGCCACCGTTACCTGTAGACTATCTCCCCGTTTAATTAACAGAGGCAGCATTTCTCCAGCACGAACCAAAGCCTGTAAATGTGCCAATTTAAAAGAGAGGTCAGACTCTTGTAGGATCGTTCTGCCAAGTTTAATTTGACCATCATCAATATAGGTATTCCAAGTCTTTACTGGTAACTCAGGAATCAGTGCTTGACTGACTTTAGTTTTGCTGACATTTTCAGTCGAGCTGTTTTTAGGAAATGCGGCTAAGACCCTCGGCGGTTTAAACTCTTCGACAACCCTTTGAGCTAAAGCCATATTCACTTCACCATTATTAGTTATGGCTAAAAACGTTCCCATAGATTCAATGCCCGCCTCAGTTAATACTTCTGTATTAAAAGCACTACTTTGAAATACAGTCAAATTTTCTGCTTCTGCTTTTTTACAAGCTTCGGGATCGACATCAATCATCACCACCGATTCTCCTAGCTGCTCAAACAGACGACCCATAAAGCGCCCTAAAGCATCACAACCAACAATTACGGCTCCCTTGGCATTGCTAGAGGTAATCTGAAGCCAATTAGCCACCCAGCGCGCGGTCAACCCTTGAAAGAATACAGTCATCAAGATCGTCAAGAAGACTAAAGCCTTGATCGCATCACCACCATTAATACCCCTCTCCGTCAGCAAAATAGCGAACAAAGAAGCCACAGAGGCAGAAACAATTCCTTTGGGGGCGATCCAGGATAAAAACAGCTTTTGTCGCCAGTTCAGATCGCTATTCCAGGTGCAGACAGCAATGCTGATGGGTCTAACTACCAACATCAAAACGGCTACCGCCAGCACACTGCCCCAACCCAAAGCAAATACGCTGGCAATGGATAGATCCGCTGCAAGTAAGATAAACAAGACAGAAACGCACAGAACCGTAAGCTGACCTTTGAATCTTTTGAGCAATCTTTCTTCTGGTAGAGCCGAAGCCTTAACCACAATACCCGCAACGACAGTTGCCATTAAGCCCGATTCACTCCGTAAACTCTGGGAAAGCCCAAATAGCCCCCACACTCCAGCTAAAACAACCAGATTTTTTAGTTCGTCTGAAAGACTAGTCGCCTTTTTAAGTAATAGTCCGAGCAACCACCCTCCTACTCCACCAACTACTGCGCCAATTCCCAGGCGCAAGATCAAACCACTGATGATGTCTACTGGGGCTGCGTTGGTATTGAGAATCGTATTTAGGACTACTACTGCTAAAATCGCCCCCACTGGGTCAATTAATACGCCTTCTCCTTCCAAAAGAGTTGCCACCTGTCGATCTACTCTAACTTGCTTTAACAAAGGTCCGATTACGGTAGGTCCAGTTACCACTACCAAAGAAGCGTAGAGAAAAGCAATCGACCAGGGAAACTCCGCTAGCCAGTGTGCCGCCATACCGCCGCCGACCAAAGTAATTAGTGTTCCTATAGTGACGAGATTGCGTAAGCTGCCAGAAACTTTGCCCAACTCTCGTAGCTCTAGATTTAGCCCCCCTTCAAACAGGATAATAGCCACAGAAAGGGCTACCAGTACTTCTAGTCCAACGCCGAGATCTTGAGGATGGAGAATATCGAGGGAATCTGACCCGAGTAAAATACCGAATAGCAGTAAGAATACAATGCTGGGAACTTTAAAATATTCGCCTACTACTTGTGCGGTGATACCTGCTAGAACGGCAATAACTATTTGTATGGTGATTTGAAAAGATTCTTCCATAAGATAAATAAAAAAATAGCGTTCTGAGCAGGTTAATTGGTTAAGTCACTCAAAAAAAGATTGTTCAACTATTTATAGATACGTCATTTCGTTGATTATTTAAATGTGCTTTTTACTTTTAAATCAAAACTTGGAAGTTTTTGCATCTAACAGGTGATTAAGATCGATTCAATTAAGATTGGTTTGTTCTGGAACATTTTAACATCTTAGTCTCAGATTGCTCTTTGCCATCTCTCAAGAGTAGATTAGATTAATTGAACTTTAGATTCAAACAGTTATGATAGATATAGCCAAAATCAACAATAAATAATACTTTCTTGCTTTATAAAGACATATCGACATATCTTGATTTTTTCCAAGTAATCCTTGAATGATGGTCTATAGTCTATTGTGCAGCTTTGGTTAGAATATTTTGCAGAAATTTATTTCGATCAAAGCCAAATTAATCTTGCCATGGTCAGATAAAACTGAGTTTTAATCTCCATAATTTTTATCTTGCTGTTAATTAAAATCGCCAAGTATCGACAATTAACTTTCCTTGCTATCTCAAACTATGTCATCTCACCATATATCCATTTGGAGACGCTCGTCTAATAGACTACGCCAAAGTGAAATTTGGCTAGAATGTCTCTGTCTTGCTGGTTTATTGGTGGCAGCTTTGACTTTATTTTTGGTCAATTTGGGTAGTCTACCACTGCTAGATCCTGATGAAGGAACTTTGGCGCTGATTGCCAAGGAGATTTATCGTGGGGCGGCAACACAAAACTGGATTTTTCCTCAATTATGGCATCAACCCTATCTGGAGCTACCGCCTTTAGTACATAATTTGGTAGCGATCGCCTATCATATTGCTGGAGTGAGTGAATGGACTACTCGTTTTCCAGGAGCTTTTCTCGGTGCGATGTCTGTGCTGTTGCTCTATCAGATTGGACGGGAAATTTTTGTGGCTCGTCTCCCCGCTGTATTTTCAGCACTAGTATATTTGACCTGCATTCCCGTCGTGCGCTACAGTCGTTTGGCAACTTTAAACGGTCCTTTATTGTGCTTTGAGCTATTGATGATTTGGGCGGTGCTGCGATCGCGCCGAGATCTAAGATGGTCCTTAGTCATCGGAGTAAGTTTTAGCTTGATGAGTCTAACCAAGGGGCTGTTTGCTGTCCAAATTTTAGTCATTGGGTTAATGTTTTTATTTTGGGATACTCCTCGACTACTTACCTCAGCTTACTTCTGGAGAGGAGCGTTACTCGGTGCTGTTCCTAGCGCTGCTTGGTATATTGCCCAGTGGTTTCAATATCATAAGTTGACCACCAACAGGAATTTATTCAATCTATTTTTGGCACAGAGTTCTACGACGATGGAACAGGGTTTTAATTCAGAATATTATTGGCTTCACGGACTGCAATATATATTACCCTGGCTAGTTGTTATGTTTACTGGTGTACAGCTAATTAAGCAAAATTTTCACTGGGGATGGGGCAAACTTTTAGCAGTGTGGCTTGGTGGATATTTTATTCTGGGTTTTATGTTCCTTCATCAAGACTACTGGTTAGTATTACCAATTTATCCAGCCTTGGCTTTAGCAGCAGGGAAGCAGTTAGATCGGGTGCGTAATTTGCCCAGCTATGTTGCTTATCCTCAAATCTGGACTTATAGCTTTGGTGCGATGGCGCTTTTGGCGGCTTTAGCCGGATGTAACTGGGGCATCCGCAACTACGTGGATTTTTATCTTCCATTTATTTGTGGCTCTCTTTCCATAACTTTTGGTGCCACTGCTTTGGTAATTGCTCAACATGATAAACAGTTTATTCCCCTGCTTTTCTGGGGTCTTTTTGTCTCAATTTTTCTGTTAATTATTTCCCCTCACTGGGTTTGGGAACCCTCAAAGGGAGAAGCAATCAAACCAATTGCCAAACTAGTTAAACAGCATACTTCCCCAGAAACAGTAATTTACAGCTCTTTGTCTAGGGATCGACCTAGCCTGAATTTTTATAGCGATCGCCAAGTTGTTTCCCAGTCGCTAGAAGAACTTAAACAGCTTTGGCAGCAGAATAATCCTGTTTGCCTGCTCATTGATTCAGCGACATTAAGCAAGCTTAAACTACCCGAGCAAGCTGTGATTAAAGATCGTCAGTTGAAATCTTTGGGTTGGGTGCTGGTAGCTAAAGATCGTGAATCTATCCTGACAAAGGCGATCGAGATCGAATAAATAAATTTCTTACAGTTGATTAAATAATTGAGTTTTCTGCAGCCACTAATTGATTCATTTAATCAGACTACATCAGAGTAAAATAATTTAAAATAATTTCCCAGTAATATTTATATTTGAATCAACAATAGAGGGTGAACGGACAACAAATCAATTTGCAACCGAACCCCTCTAAATCATTTAATAATTCTCTAACAATTCTCGATTCAGCCAGTATCCATCACAATGGATATATAGCAAAGCTTTCTAGAGATTATTCATCATCATCAACACCAATTTGTCTCAAGTGAATATGCTTTCTGCCAAGAGTTATTTCAAACTCATCTCCTTGCTTCAAACCCATCTTCTTGGTGTATGCCGAACCAATCAACAAATTACCGTTAGATTGGACACTGATACGATAGCTAGCGGAACGTCCACCTCTACCTTGCCCATTAGGAGTGCTGTCTAATTCAATTCCTTCGGCATCAATTAATGCGTTAAGGAATTTCATCATGTTTACTCTTTCTACACCGTTTTTGGTGACTGTATAGTAACCACACTTTTTGGCTTTTTCCTCTTTGGAGAGACTACCAAGCTCTTTTACTTTATCTATTAATGTTGAACCTACTAAAGGTTGAGGTTGGGTTGCTTTTGCCATTAATTTGAAACAACTAAAAATTTATTTGGTTTACAGTTCTGAATTCAGCTTAAACTTTAGACTAAGCTTATTTTTTTACTTTGCTATCTTCAATTAAAACTATATTACACTTATTGAGCATAATTAACTAAATAAAAAAACTTAATTTTAATTTTATCGATTTATTTGACACTGTGAAGAATTAAAATTTATAAGTTTGTAAAAAATATCGGGTACTGCTCATGAGTATGACTAAGGATAAAAAATAGATATGAAATTAACTACCCGTGGTCATTATAGTGTTAAGGCGTTATTAGACCTCAGCTTACAGCCAGAGTATCAACCAACATCAGTAAGAATGATTGCTCAAAGACAAGATTTGCCAGCACCATATCTGGAAAAATTATTGATTGAAATGCGACGTGCTGGGCTAGTTAAATCAATTAGAGGCTCAAAAGGAGGATATCAGTTGGTTGATAAACCGGAGCAGATTTCTTTAGGTAAAATTCTTGAGGCAGTGGGAGAAACTATTGAACCTTTACCTCAACAGTCTCCTGACAAAAATTTGGCGGAAGATTGGGTGACCTTTAGCCTGTGGCAAAGATTACATCAAAAATTGAAAGAAGCGCTGTATAGTATTACTCTTGCCGATCTTTATTATGACGCTCGCAGTTGGCAAGCGGCTCAAGGAGAAGGAAATAATTTTGTAGTTTAAAGGTCAAGCTATTAACTTAGATGAATAAATCTCAGGAAGCTTTTATTTGTCAAGGCGGTTGCCACTGTGGTGCAGTCCGTTTTAAAGTACTAATCGATCGTTTTATCGTAGATAATTGCAATTGTTCTATTTGTCGGAAAAAAGGGTTTTTACATTTGATTGTCCCCCCTGAAAATTTTACTCTACTCCAGGGACAAGATTTTTTGACCAACTATGCTTTTAACACCAAAATAGCGCAACATACTTTCTGCTCAATTTGTGGCATTCATTCTTTTTATCATCCGCGCTCCCATCCCGACATGATAGATGTAAATATCCGCTGCTTGGATCGAGATTTAATCAATAAGTTCACAATTAGATCTTTTGACGGACAAAACTGGGAAGATAACGTTGCTCAAATTCGAGATTAACTATATTAATTATCTATTAACTATTTTTTCAGATTCTAGTCTGATTTTACTTTTAGCGGCTGTTGAAGATTATTTTATTGGCGATCCCTGGGGATGGCTTCATCCTGTTCAGGTTATTGGTCAGCTAATTCAAAGATTTAGTGATTTGGCACTCAAGTTTTGTCTTCCAGGTTGGCAACGTCGTCTAGCAGGAGTGATATTGTGCCTATCAATTATTATTGGTAGTGGATTTTTTGCTTGGCTAATTATTTTCTGCTGTACAGTGATTCATCCCTTGCTGGGATTTGTTGTGCAGGTAATATTGCTCGCCAGTTGCTTTGCGGGAAAAAGTTTGCGCGTAGCGGTACAGGATGTATTAAAACCACTACAAGAGAATAATTTAACCGAAGCAAGGTCGCGATTGAGTTTGTATGTAGGAAGAGATACTGACGCCCTGCCTCAATCGGAAATTTTGAGAGCATTATTAGAAACTGTGGCTGAAAATGCGGTAGACGGGGTAACTGCACCGTTATTTTACGCTATCTTAGGCTCTCTTTCTCTTGGTGCTGTCCCTCTGGCATTAGCCTATAAAGCTGCCAGCACCTTGGATTCAATGATCGGTTATCTACGAGAACCCTACAGCGATCTTGGATGGTTTTGCGCCCAGCTAGAAGATCGTTTAACTTGGATTCCCTGCCGCTTAACAGTATTTACCCTAAGCCTCTTTTCGGTCAATCCATGGCAGTTCTGGGAAATATGCCGTCGTGATGGGATTAAAGATCCTAGCCCCAATTCAGGCTGGAGTGAAGCCGCTTATGCAGCAATCCTTAAAGTGCAGCTAGGGGGGAACAATACTTATCAAGGGGTAATCAGGGAAAAACCTTTGTTAGGAAATGGAATCGAATCTATCTCTGTGACCAAGATTAATTCTGCCTTGACTTTAACTCGCTATTGCTTTCTAATCTGGCTGATAAT
>CAVRWR010000077.1:0-7063 GCA_963724445.1 uncultured cyanobacterium
TTAGTAGAAATATATAGAAAGAAATTGTACAAAAGGAGTGATAAAATAATGCCGAAGTATAATCCAAAAAACAAATTTTCAAAATTAACAGTCTCACTTAATTCAGCCTTATCGCTAATAAACAATGGCAATAATATAGGATGGCTACTTTTGATTTTTATATAATATACCGATGTATCAGTCCCCGATAAATTCAATGGGAAAACAAAGGCTGGATTTGTAACAACCCTGCGTTTAAAATCAAACCTGTTGCCGCTGCTGCCCAATAGTTCAAGGCTATCGCCTTTTTTGATAAATAAAGAAATTTCAGAAATGTTGGAATTCCTCTTCATCTGGGACTAAGGGCAAGCGAGGTCGTCCCAAAGGCTCTAAGAACAAGGATAAAACTCAAGTAAACCTCTCCCGTGAGGCACTGCTGCACATCCGAGGTATGCTGTCGGCTTTGCTGAGTACAATGGGGGGAAAGATTCCTCTCGAATATTTGCTGCTTGACGGCAAGTTCGGTCACAACGCTGCGGTACAAATGACCCGCCAGATGGGGTTACATCTGGTAAGCAAGTTGCGTTATGACAGTGCTTTATTCTTGCCCTACCAGGGAACGAACTCTCGTCGCAAGTACGGCGACAAACTCAATCCCCGTAAGATGCAGAAGCAATTTCTCTGCCACAGCAGTATTGAAGGGGATTGGCGCACAGATATCTATCAGGTAAAAGTTCTCCACAAAGAATTTGCCCAGCCCCTGAATGTGGTTATTCTACTCAAAACTCATATCATTACTCAACAACAAGGTCATGTCATCTTATTCTCTAGTGACTTAGAACTTACTTACAATCAGCTTATAGACCTCTACTCCTTGAGGTTCCAAATTGAATTTGATTTCCGTGATGCCAAACAATTCTGGGGCTTGGAGGATTTTATGAATATCTCCCAAACCGCTGTAACCAATGCCGTGAATCTGGCTTTCTTTATGGTCAATCTCTCCCGTCGGCTCTTACGGGACTTTCGACGAAGCCACCACTCAGAGTTCAGTATCCTGGACTTAAAGGCTTGCTATCGAGCTGTCAAATATGTTGACGAGGTCATGAAATTACTTCCGCAAAAACCAGAGCCTATTTTAATCTCTCGCATCAAGAATCAGGTGGCCAACCTCGGAGCGATTCACTCGGTTCCTGTTACAGATATTTCACCTGAATAAACTCTAAAATAACGCAAAAATTACTCTCTCCTGCTCAAAACCTCTTGACAGGGGAGACTTTCTCTGATTTTCTTTTGGCGAAGGTATTGATTAAAAGGAGTTAGTATTTCTTGCCAACATAACTAATCCGATAAATACGACCATTGCCATCCTCTGCCAAAAGTAAGCTTCCGTCAGGCATGACTAATAAACCCACAGGTCGAGCAAAAGTATCAGGAGCATCGGCATCAACTAAAAAACCTGTTAAAAAATCTTCATAGTTACCAAGAGGTTGATTGTCTTTGCCAAAAGGTACAAAAACAATTTTATACCCCGTACCGCGATCGCGATTCCAGGAGCCACGAAAGGCTACAAAAGCTCCGTTATGATATTTAGAGGGGAATTTTTGTTGATCGTAAAACTGTACTCCTAAAGCAGCAGAATGCGCCTGAAACAAAACATCGGGCGTAATAGTTTTGGCTGCTAAATCGGGGTTTTCGCTTTTATTTCCCTGCATACGGCGAGGATCGAGTAAATTCGGGCTTAGATAGGCATAGGGCCAGCCATAAAAGCCACCCTGTTTAACTTGAGTAAAGTAATCGGGAACTAAGTCATCCCCTAATAAATCTCGCTCGTTAACGGCTGCATAAAGCTTGCCTGTAACAGGATGAAAATCTAAGCCAACAGGATTACGTAAACCATAACCATAGGTAGAACGTTCTGAACCATCTAAATTCATTACCTGCACTGAAGCACGAGGCAACTCTTCTGGTTCAACATTAGTTGCCGAACCTACGGAGACATAGAGCTTATTGCCATCTGGAGAAGTAACAATATTGCGTGTCCAATGCTGATTGTAGCCTCCTGGAGTTAATTTAGTAATTGCTGTGCCTGTACTGTCTAATTTTAGCTGTCCAGGTTGATAGTCAAATCGTAAAACCTCTCCTGTATTGGCAACGTAAAAAGAATCTTTGGCAAAAGTCATTCCCAAGGGTTGATCCAAACCATTGCTTTGATCGGCAAATACTTGGTTAACTTCGGCTACACCATCTTTATTTTTATCCTGCAATAAAGCAATTTTATTTTGTCGAGACTGCACCGCTAATACGTCTCCATCGGGAGTTAAAGTCATCCAGCGCACGTCTTCTAAACTGTCGGCAAATACATTAACAGCAAACCCTGAAGGAACCTGCAACACAGGATTATCTGGCACAGGAATGACATTAGGAGAATTACTAGCTGAGTTGGTGGCATAAGGTTGAGGTAAATCAGCTAGCGTAATCTCGATCGGAGTTGGAGTAAAAGACTCGGTAGAGATTATCTTTGGTGGTTGTTCGGTAGCAGAATCGGCAACAGAGACAGGCCGTGAGTTGCAGCCAGTCAAAATAGCAATCAGTCCCAGATAACTTATACTTTTCCAAGGAATGGTAAACATTTAGCGGTTTAGTTGTCAGTAGTTAATTGTTTTTTTAAAGGCAACTTAATACCTAGGCTTTGAAAATAGGCTGTGCCAATAATTGCCAGAAAAGAAACGTAGGCAATAACTTGTCCGAGATACAACGTTTGTCGATAGCCAAACAAAGCCTTAAAAACAATACCAGGAAATTCTTTGTCTGGTAACAAGCTTGAACCATCCCATACTTGATTGCCCAAGATACAAGAGTCACCACCCCAAATACACCAGTTATCGACAGAAACTTGTGAAAATAGAGCCAGTGCAGCATCAAAATGCTTAAGCGCACCCATCACCAAACCACCGACAATTAGCAGTAAAAATATTCCCATTACCTGGAAGAAAAGGCGAATATTAATCCGCACTCCTAAAGAAAATAGCCCTATGCCCATAATAGTAGCTAAAGTCAAACCTGCGATCGCACCAATAGCTGGTAGAGTCCAATCCTGCTGAAATTTTGCCAGGATAAATAAAACCGTTTCAAAGCCTTCGCGCACCACAGCAATAAAGATCAAAAGAAATACGGCTTTTCCCGCACCATCATTGCTTAATGCGGTGCTGATTGCTCCTTCTACTTCCCCTTTAAGAGATTTCGCCTGCTTAGTCATCCAGATTAACATCCAACTGAGCATGGCGATCGCCACTAAGCCAAAGATACCTTTTAGTAACTCCTTGACTACAGGTGTGTATATTCCATCGGCAGTCTCAACGCCAGATATAACTCCTGCCAACAAAAAGCCTACGGCAACACTAGCAATAATTCCGCCGAAGATTCCCAAATAAACCCAGCGATATAGCTGTGTTTGCTCTGCCTTCTTTAGACAAGCCATCACAATACCGACTACCAGCGCAGCCTCAAATCCTTCCCGCAGGGTGACAATGAAAGTTGGTAATACAGCAGTTAAATCCATTTTTTCAGTAAGAAGAAGTATCAAGTAGGGGCGAATGGTAAGGTAGCGTGATCTTGTTGGTTTCCAGCAAAGAGCGATATGCCCTAAAGGACTAGCTTCGCGTGACGCGCTAGCTAATCCTTTAGGACGCGAAGCGGGACGTGCCTCCAGGCACTAATCCTTTATTAGGGCTTGCCCTTATTATCCCGCCCTGACGGGACGAATGGGGGTATCCTCCTTCGACAAAGGACTTGTGCTAAAGCATACCGCTTCGCATATCCGCATGTACGTAGTCCTTTAGGACTACCGCACCCTTTAGGGCTATTCGCCCTTACAAAGTTAGTAGAAAATAGCGATCAATTGTTAATTAAATTCCACAGCCAACCTACGGTAAAGACGGTAATAGCTGCAAATCCTAAAATGATTATTGTCAGTAAAATAATTAAACCGACGATCGATAAAGGATTGCTTTTACTATCTTCAGCAATTTCTAAATGTTTTTCTAGTAACTCAATATTCTTGACGTTAGATTTCCAGCCGACATCAAACAAGTCTCCCAACACTGGAATAGTACCCACAAAAGAATCAATGAGAATATTGCCCACCATCTTATACAGAACTTCAGGAGGTAAACCCATTCTGGCAGCCTCTACCACAATATAAGCAGATAGCCCTCCAGTTATAGTATCCCCGCCTCCAGGAAGCAAACCCAAAATTGGATCTAAGCCAAAGCGAATTTTAGTCCCAGGAATGGCGATCGCATTATCCATTACTCGACTAAGACGACGAAGTTTGTTAATCCGTGAAATATGTTTGGTAGGGAGGGGAGTTTTCATGAGGAAAAACACATTATGAATAAATCTTGTAAGGGCGAACGGCTGTTTACCCTTACAGTAATCATATTAAACGCCCAGATCTTGCATAGCTAAACGAATTTGCTCAATGCGTCGGCGGTTGACACCTAGATCTGATTCTCCTACTCGCGAAGCAGATCTTACTTGAATCACGTTTTCGCCTTTAGGAAAATAAAATTCGGCATCATCGACAAATTTAAAAATACGGCTGGTAGATTCAGCATGAATATAATTATCCGTATCTTCCGTAACTTTGGTGCGGGGTACAACTGACAAGACTTTTAGTAACGTTTCTTTAGCGGTAGTGCGATCGCCTTGATAAGCAATGGGTTCAACTGCGTGTTTCTCATCACCATCTTGACTAACAACACAATTAGGTGAACTAGGACAAGCTGCTAAATGACCATTATCTAAGCCAATGGCTGCAAAAGCAGAGGCAGTAAATATTAGACTGCTAGATAGGGTAATAATAATACCGATGATAATTGAGATAAAACGGGACACAATCAGTTAACTCTTTTACTAAATACTCTATTTACTATAGAGGGATTTTTCATTTTCAACACTGCCAATAATCAGCTATAATTCCAATCTTGAGAATTGCGAGCCAGCGCGTTGCGAAGCCGGTCCGTTGCGGGTGTTCCGCCCGTTGTAGGAACTGGCGCGGTCTGTGACCCGTTGAAGCGGCTGGCGAGGGTGCGATCGCTCACATCAAAGAACAAATCCTCAGTTACCAAGAGGCAAAATAGGCTACCATTCTATGGGAATTGTTACCTTACAGTGTTTATGCCCAAAGGCGAAGTTATTGGATTAGGAAGATCGGGAATTGCTGCTGCGAGATTACTTAACAAAGACGGTTGGCAAGTTACCCTAGTAGATTCGGCAACAGAAGCACAGATCGCCACGAGATCTAACGCGCTTCAACTACAGGCAGCACAACAAAAGTTGCTCGCCGAAGGAGTTAAAGTCAAGTTAAATAGTGGCGTGACTCTAGAAGCGACAAATGTCCTCAACTCAATTGTCGTCAGCCCTGGTGTTCCTTGGGATATTCAACCGTTGGAGACAGCCAGAAAACAAGGTATTGAAACTATCGGCGAAATCGAATTGGCTTGGCGTTATTTAAAAAATATTCCCTGGGTTGGTATTACGGGAACTAACGGTAAAACTACTACTACCGCTTTAATTGCAGCCATATTTAAAGCTGCGGGTTTAAATGCTCCTGCCTGTGGCAATATTGGTAATGCTGCCTGTGAATTAGCTATTCAAAACTTTGATGCAGCTCACTCCAAAGCTTTTGATTGGATTATTGCCGAATTAAGTAGTTATCAAATTGAATCCACCGTTGAATTGACACCGCAAATTGGTGTTTTTACTACTTTTACCCCCGATCATCTCAATCGCCATAAGACATTAGAAAACTATTATCAAATCAAAGCTTCTTTACTTCAACGCTGTAAACATAAAATTATCAATGGAGACGATCGCTTTTTAGAACAAGCAGGCTTAGAATTTGGCAAAGATGTTATCTGGACAAGTGTTAGAGGCAAAGATAGTTTCCGAGATCACCGCCATCTAGAAGTCTATATTCAAGATGGTTGGATTGTAGCGTTTGGCGAACTTATTGCTCCTGTATCTCTATTTAAAATGCCAGGGAAGCATAATCTACAAAATCTTTTGGTAGCCGTTGCAGCCGCGAAATTAGCGGGAATTGGCAAAACTGCGATCGCTCAAGCCATAACTTCTTTTCCTGGAGTGGAACATCGCCTCGAATATATCTGCGCCCACCAAGGAATTAAATTTATCAATGACAGCAAAGCCACAAACTACGATGCAGCAGAGGTAGGGTTAAATTCTGTTGAAGCGCCTGTCATTTTGATTGCAGGTGGACAGGCAAAAGAAGGGGATGACACTGTCTGGATTGATGCTATTAAGGCTAAGGCTTGCACCGTCTTACTCATAGGCGAGGCTGCGGGGGATTTTGCTCAGAGATTTAGCGATCGTAATTTCGCTAATTATCAGATTGTAGAAACTATGGAAAATGCTGTGAATCAAAGTTTGAAACTTGCCAAAGACAAACAGGCAAAGGTAGTTTTGCTCTCCCCCGCCTGTGCCAGCTTCGATCAATATCTTAGCTTTGAAGCCCGTGGCGATCATTTCCGCCAACTATGTTTAGAATTATAGTAAATAAACCGCAACCTAAAGTATGCCTTTAATGTCCTTAATCGCTTCTGCTTTAACCTTTTCGTCCTCTGAAGGATCTGCGGAGAAAGGGACATTAACACCTTTGATACAGCTTGGTCTAGACTCAATTTGCTTCAGCCATCGTTGTAGATTATGCAGTTCTTCGATAGAGACTCCTGCCCATCCATGAATACGCGCCCAACTCCAATTGGCAATGTCAGCAATGGAAAAATCACCAGCTAGATATTCATTATCTGCTAAATGTCGATCTAAAACTCCATATAGTCGTTTGGTTTCTTTTTGATATCGTTCAATAGCAGCAGGAATTTTCTCAGGAAAATAACGATAAAAGACGTTAGCCTGTCCCTGCATTGGTCCTAACCCGCCCATCTGAAACATCAACCACTGGATTACTTTCGATCTTCCCTTAATATCCGTAGGCAATAGTTTTCCTGCTTTTTCGGCAAGATAGATCATGATTGCCCCAGATTCAAAGACGGCAAAATCATCG
>CAVRWR010000078.1:0-6445 GCA_963724445.1 uncultured cyanobacterium
GCTGACTCCTAGAGAGTCAATGTCTTTGGGGATACCAACCATCGTGAGCGATATTCCCCTGCATGAGGAATTAATCAACAGCGGTTTTTATCTTCCAATACACAGTGATAGATGGGAAAACGCATATTTTGAATTTCTCGAATCCTCTTGTGGTCAATGGAAAGCTTATTCGATTGAAAATATTAAAGCCAGCATTATTCAGCTAATTGAAGAATATGATGATTGGAGCAAAAAGGCTCTGGCAGGAAAACAATGGATTTTGGACAACACAATGTCATGGCAGGAAATAAGACAGCTACTAAAGGAAAAATTAGCTAGTGGAGCGAGGCTTAAATAAAGTTGCCCTTAGTTGGGTGTAGAAAAACAACAGGAAGCAAATTCCTAGACTAGCTCCCAAATTACTAGAGTTAAATTCTATTCATTAGACATCTTCAAGAATAAGCAGATAAGTCACTGGAACCGTAGTAATTATGTTGATTCCCAAGTCTACAGGTAGAAGCGAGGTTAGCCGAAGACGTTGTTAAATAATCGCCACATGAATAATGGCATCACCTTGATTGACTAAAGGATTTTGAATATGGCTGATCACAATACCATCTACTTTCGCCCGTACAGAAATTCGACTTTCACCAAAAGCATTAGTAATATAGCCTAGTTCTTGGCGTTTGCTTACCTTGTCACCCAAGCTAACCAATAAGTGAAAAATTCCGCCACTGGATGCTCTAAACCACTGGCTTTTACTACTCTCCAAGGAGTTACCAACTGCTGGAGCCAGCTCATCTTGGTACATCATTAAGTGACTCATTACGCTTAAAATTCCCAAAACTCCAACTTTGATGGCTAAAGGATCGAGGCGCAAAGCTTCTCCCGCTTCGTAAAGCAAGACAGGTATACCTTTTTTGGTCGCTGCATGACGTAAAGAACCATCTCTGGTGGTAGAGTGCATCATTAGTGGTGCGCCAAAGGCTTTAGCATAGTGATAGGTGGCTTCATCTTCCAAGTTCGCTCGAATTTGGGGCAAATTAATTCGATGAGCGGCGGCGGTATGCAGATCGATACCGTAGGTACTCCGCTCAACAATTTCACGCATAAATAGATTGGCTAGTCGAGAAGCAAGGGAGCCATTTTTTGAACCAGGAAATGAACGATTTAAATCTCTGCGATCGGGAAGATAGCGAGATTGTTCAATAAAACCAAATACGTTCACAATAGATACAGCAATGATTGTTCCTCGCAACTTTTTCGGCTCGATTCTACCCAAAATTTGAGCAATAATTTCCACCCCGTTTAATTCATCCCCATGAATTGCTGCACTCAGCCACAGTGTTGGTCCTGGCTCAATCCCATTAACCACCGTAATCGGCAGAGAAACTAAGGTTTGAGTAGCTAAACGGCTTAACGGTAGCTCGAAACGGCGTAACTGACCTGGGGCAATCTTCTCCTTGGCAATTTCAAAAATATTATCTGGCACTAAGTTTGTAGTTGGTTTCTAGTTAAACTATAAATTACTAAATTAATATTTGATTAATATTTGATGCGATCGCGAGTACTAGAGGGACGATCTTGTTCGTCTGTTTCACCAGCATTTTGGACAACAAAATCAATAATCTTGCCTGCCACATCAATTCCTGTAGCTTTTTCAATCCCTTCTAATCCAGGGGAAGAATTCACCTCCATCACGACAGGACCATGATTAGAACGCAACAAATCTACTCCAGCAACTTTTAACCCCATTGCTTTAGCTGCTCTAATTGCCGTATCCGTTTCTTCAGAAGAGAGTATTGCAGCTTCTGCATTACCTCCTCGATGGAGATTAGAACGAAATTCCCCTTCTGCACCCTGACGTTTCATCCCAGCGATTACTCGATCTTCTACCACAAAGCAGCGTAAGTCTGCTCCTTTAGCTTCTTTGATAAACTCCTGTACCAAAATATTGGCATCCAAACCTCGAAAAGCCTCAATTACTGATTTTGCAGCCTGATAGGTTTCGGCTAAGACAACTCCGATGCCTTGAGTTCCCTCTAACAGCTTAATTACTAGCGGCGCACCACCAACGGTTTCAATTAGTCCATCAATATCCTGAGTCGCGTGAGCAAATCCTGTAATCGGCAAACCCAGACCTTCTCTAGCCAAGATCTGCATCGAACGCAGTTTGTCTCTACTGCGAGAAATTGCTTGAGATTCATTAGAGCTAAAAACATCCATTACTTCAAACTGCCTGACTACCGCAGTTCCGTAAAAGGTTTTTGATGCGCCAATACGGGGAATGACGGCATCAAAATTTTCTAACGGTTGACCCTTGTAAACGATAGTGGGTTTTTTGGAAGTAATATTCATATAGCAGCGGAGGTAATCAATTACCCGCATGTCATGTCCCTGCTCTTGTCCTGCTTCTTTCAAACGCTTGGTGGAATAGAGATGTTGATTTTGCGAAAGGATTGCTATTTTCATACTGTAGAAAACGAAAGGTTTGATGGAGGCTACAATTTTAAGCTATTTAACTATTTATATTTTTGGCTTTGGCGACTACTCAAAAGAAAAGATTTACCAGGATCGACTAAAAACCGCTCACGTACTGCCTGTCTACCGAGTAACATCCGAAAACCCATAACATCTCTGTCGGTTAATGATAGTTCAATTGACCAGATTTGCTTTCCCAGCTCAATGTTTGTTTGGATAACTGGTCTAAATTGAGCCATTCCTCCTGAGTTGCGAATTTTACGATACTCTAATAATTCTGCTTCAGTGGTAATGATGGTGTGGCTATCCCGCTGTAGCGGATGAACCTGAAAGCGAATAATTCGTTTTCCATTTTGCGACAGTTCTTGAATATTAAAGGCGTGAATAGCCGAAGATCTAGCTCCTGTATCGATTTTTACCTTTACTCTATCAACTTTTAGCTGAGGTAGTGCTACGAATTCTCGCCAACCAATTATATTTTTCAACACAGTAAGATAGTCATTTCATTATCGTTTAAATGTAAATATTAGCTCAGACACAGTATAGCTCTCAAATCAAGATTAATATCAGCCGAATTGCTGACAGGTTTTCAGTTTAAAGGCGGATGTAATTTATGGTTATTTTTCATAGGATAATAGTAATAAACATAATTTATTTTGTCTGCTTTTCTCTCTTATTTACCCGATCTACATAAGAAAAAGGCATCAGCTATTACTGATACCTTTGGAGTCCCACGAACTGTAAATGTACCAAAGTTTGGTACTCATACAGGATAGTCCGAATTTTATCCTGTAATGTATCAAATCATACCATTTTTATTTTTAAATATTAAGCATCAAAAATTTTTTACTGATTAAGCCTACTCCAAGCTGCTTCGGCAGCTCTTTTTTCCGCCTCCTGCTTGCGCCGATCTTTGCCGATGCCATAGATCTCGTTTTGAATTGATACTTGAGCGACAAATTCCTTGGCATGATCGGGTCCAGATTCGGCAATAATCTGATAGGTTGGTGTCGTTTGATAGTTAGCTAATGCCCACTGCTGTAGGCGATTTTTGCTGTCGATAAAAGTTTCCCTAGGTTCAGCTACATTATCATCGGCTCTTAACTGAGGTTCAAAATTGTTGACCAGCTCATGGGCAAGGGGTTGAAAAATTTCCAGAATGTAATTGCGGACAGCTTCGATTCCTGCATCCAAAAAGTATGCACCTAACATTGCTTCAAAGGTGTCATTTAGTAGGGAGGGATTAATTCTACCGCCGTTTTTAGCAGTACCTTTACCTAAAAGCATCAGTTTGCCCAAGCCAAACTCTGCGCCGAGTCTACCCAACTGCTTTTCGTCTACCAATCGCGATCGCAAATGAGTTAGTTGAGCCTCATTAATGGTGGGGTACATGTCGTATAACATCTGGGCAATTACGAACCCTAATACGGCATCTCCCAGAAATTCTAATCGTTCATTATCTGCCACCACATCAGAATATTCGTTAGCGTAGGAACTATGGGTCAACGCTTGGGAAAATAGAGTAGAATTTTTGAAGGTTGGTAGTTTTCGCTTCATCTTTTATCTAACTGGGAACTATTTTTACAGCCCGCAACAATTACCGCAGTTTATAGTAGAAATTAGCTATCAAGAATTGAACTTATCTCGCTCATGTTGTTCGTTGTTATTTTAGTTTTGCTGCTAATCGGGAATTGGTTTTTCTCGGAAACCTTGGTACTCGTTCCTGTAGATTTAGCTATTCGCCTAAGCTCAATTGGTTGGTGGATGTTGGGATTAATCGGAGTAGCCTTTATTGCTTGGTGCATCAGCGATGATTGATATGATATAGGCTGTTTTTCAATTATCAACTGTTCATTAATTGTCCATTATCAATTGTTCATTGTTAACTACTTGTTTGAGAGACTCCAGTAAGCTTAGAGGTAAGTTCAACTGATTTAACTGCCAACGCTCATTTTCGGGATGTTCTAGATCGTATCCGTGATAATCTGTTCCTCCTGTCATTAGGAGTTTATGCTCTTGACATAGTTCCTTGAGACGATTTACTTTGTTGTTGCCATGATGTGGATGGAACACTTCAAGACCCATCAATCCTGCTGCTAACAACTCTGGTAACACTTCCTCAACTTTGCCACCACGAAACAAATAAGGATGCGCCCAAACAGGAATTCCACCGCACTCAAGAATCAGACTGATTCCTTCTTGAATCGAGAACTTTTCGTAATGCACATAGGCTGGTCGATCTTCTCCCAGGAAATGTTCAAATGCTTCTTGATTTGAATTTACATAACCTGCGCGAATCATGGCATTAGCGATATGTGGACGACCTACAGCCATATTGCCTTCTAATCCATCTAATTTTAGGGGATAACCCATCTCTTCTAGATTAGCGACCATTTGCTTTGCCCTGCGCTTTCTACCTGCTAAACGTTCAGCTAAAGACGCTTCTAGCAGTTTTCTTTGGGGATAATAGCCTAAAATATGCAGCGATCGCCCATTATGGACAGTACTTAATTCTACACCTGGCACGATTTCTAGATCGTATGACTTGGCAGCGGCGATCGCCTCGTCCCAACCATGGAGAGTGTCGTGATCGGTAATGGCTAAGGCTTTTACTCCATTTTCCGCTGCTCTGGCAACTAGCTGTTGCGGAGTCAAGATGCCGTCAGAATAGGTAGTATGAGTATGTAGTTCGATCATTTTCTTGCCGAGCCTAGGGCATGTCGCCAATTAGTATAGTCAACGAGGTATGAAGGAAGAAGGAAGAAGTAATATTATACTTCATACTTGAAGGGCGAAGCCTGGTCCTTGCAATGGTTCACTCTACATATTGTACATACATTGATTTGATTTTCAGATTAATCGCCTCTTGTGCCAGTTGATAATGAGAAGAATCAGGAGTAATCAAAACTGCCGCTTCCACTGCCTGTTGGAAGTTTCCTGTGGCTACACGCTGTTCCACAATCTGATATATCTGCTTATTCCATTGGTCAATTAAATTTTGTGCTTCCTGATATTCATTTGCTCCTGGAGCTATTTGGCGGGCGATCGCTATTGCCTGATTATAAGATGAAGCTTGATTGAACTTAGCAGATAGTTGCGTCTGTGCCTTGGCTTTGGCTTTTGCCAGATAATCTCGATTAATATTTTGCATCTTGGCTCTCAACTCCCAATCTTGGACTGCTGCTGTAGCTTCTTGAGCAATCAATTTTGTCGCAGAATGATTTTGCGGAATTAACTGAGCAGCAGCGATCGCTCCAGCCAAATTTCCTTCCACAGCTCTTCCTCTGGCAATATCTAAAATCACCTCACTCCAGCGAAGAATATCAGCCTGTGCTTCAGGATAAAAGGGGGAATCTGCCTCAATTTCTCTAGACTGTCTAATTGCTCGATTGAATGGAGAAGCTTGGCTATTATCTAAAAGAGCTGTGCTATCAGCAGGGAGAGTAGTTGCTTCATGAGAATCAAGATCGATGTAAATCTTCGCTTTTTCCAACAGATTGTTGGCTTGAGAAGATGATTGGAATAAGATTAGGGATACTAAAATTGAGATTTGGGTGCTGCTTGCCAGTAACCAATGCCACCAGAATCTTTTTACCGTCCTGAAATTGACTTGAGGTTCGACAGGTAGGACATTAGGCAGGGAAAATTGGCTGACAATTTGCTCGTTATCAAGGTTTAGTGAGTAGGACTGTAAATTAGCAAACTCAGGTAGCTTAATGCTTTTTTTCTGATTTAGTTCCTGAAGATTGGCAGAATCTGAACAATCAGGATGGGCGATCCGAAAAGATTTTATTTTTGCGCCAATAGGCAAAAGAGGGACTTCTCTAATTTTCTTTTGACTAAGCAGATCGTCAAAGAGAAGAACTGGTTGCTGATTAGTACCAGAAATTGCGCCGCAGTTTTGCATTGAAAAATATTACTTTTCTGTAGCGTCCTTGATAACTTAAAAAAAATGTATTGTCAATGTCAATTGCATTTAACGGCT
>CAVRWR010000079.1:0-6008 GCA_963724445.1 uncultured cyanobacterium
AGATGATTCAACCGAAACTAGTCGCTCGTTACGATGGATCGTTAAAATAGCTTCCGCTGGGTCATCAGTTGATGATTCGAGATCGGGACGATTTGTAAAAGGAAGAATAACTACATAGGATACGTTGCCATTTTTGGCTTGGAAACCATGATGATCGTCCAAAGGAGTAGCAGGAATAAAGATTGAGTTATTATCACTTTGTTTGGCTTCCCCTGAGTAAAAATATACGTCATCTTTTTGACATATATTAATGTAGAAACTAGCAGTTTCAAAGGCGTAGACTTCTTGATAATCTTGATTAATTTCTTGACAGTTGTGCCAATCTGAGCCAATCAAAAAGCTATAATCCGCATCGGAAGCTTGAACCTCTAAGATCCCAAAAGGTACGCGAAGCGCGATCGCCCCAAAATTAATTACAATTGTCATTATTCCAGCAACAGTAGTGTAATTAACCTTGATTCTCTTATCTAATTGATTAATCATATGCCGATGAGTAGTTATTACTCTGATTAAGGCTAGTTATTAAAATATCGATTAGTGCTTGCAGATAATTAAGATGCGGTTAACCGTATTTTACTTGAATTGTTTGACTATTCTAAAATAAAGATAATCGGTAGAATAACTAATATAACTAGCTTTAAAAATTTGATAGTCTGGTCAACCAGCTAAAAAGGTTACATAAATAAGGGTACATAAATAATATGGGGTTTTTTGATTCTCAGGTAGTTCAGGAAGAAGCTAAAAAGCTGTTTGAAGATTATCAATCTTTGATGCAATTAGGCGGCGAGTATGGCAAGTTTGACCGCGAAGGAAAAAAAATGTTCATTGAACAGATGGAACGGTTAATGGAACGCTATCGTATTTTTATGAAGCGTTTTGAGCTTTCTGAAGATTTTATGGCGCAAATGACAGTTCAGCAGTTAAAAACTCAGCTAAATCAATTCGGCATGACTCCTCAACAGATGTTCGATCAGATGGAAACAACTCTTGAACGGATGAAGTCAGAAATTCAACCATAATATGTATCTGAACTAGAGGCAAGGAACACCTTGCCTCGTTAGTTAACTGGCATAATTATATTTTCTGCTTAGGGAGGAGAAAATTGAGAGGCTGCGGGAAAATATTTTACAGGTTCATCTTGTAAAGCCTTCAGCATAAAGGAACGCCAAACTGGTGCAGCGAAGTCTCCCCCAGTTATACCTTTGCCCATACTCTGATAATCGTCGTTGCCCACCCAAACTGCTGTAGCAAGCTGGGGAACATAACCGACAAACCAGACATCTCTCTCCGAGGAGGTAGTTCCTGTTTTACCCGCTGCGGGACGACCAATATTACCTTTTTTGCCAGTTCCTCCAGGTTCTAAAACTCCTTTTAACATCGTATTTAAGTTAGCAGTCGCCCAAGGATCTAGTATTTGTTGGGGTTCAGGAGTGTTATCCAGCAGAACATTTCCCTTGCTGTCAGTGACTTGAAGAATAACGGTAGTCTTAGAATACCAACCGTTACTAGCAAAAGTGGCAAAAGCGCCTGCCATTTCCAAGGGAGTTACGCCAATGGAACCCAAAGGTAGAGAAATTACGGGCTGCATTGGGCTTTCAATCCCTAAAGTACGGCATATTTCAATGACTTTTTCCAATCCTACCGCTTTACCTAATTTCACCGCAGGAATGTTACGGGATTGAATCAAGGAAGTAGAAAGAGACATTCTTCCGCCATAGTCTTCCTTGCCGCCATAGTTTTGCGGTTTATAGATCCCTCCAGGGATAGGATAGGATATGGGTGCATCGTCAATGATCGTGCTAGGAGTAAATTTGCCGCTGGCTAATGCCGCGTAATAGACAAAGGGTTTAAAAGAAGAACCAGGCTGTCTGCGAGACTGGATTGCGCGATTGAACTGGCTAGATTCATGATCTACTCCTCCAACTAATGCTTTGACAAAATGAGTGCGAGGATCTACGGCTGCCAGCGCCAACTGATCTGCTCTTAATCCCCAGCGAGTCAGCATATCATGGCTCTCGCGAATAGATTCTTCTGCCATTCTCTGAAAGTCCATGTCAATCGTGGTCTGGACTCTAATGCCACCACGGAGGACTTTTTCTTTACCAAAACGCTCTTCTAATTCTTTGGTAACGGCTTCGGTGATGAATGGGGACTTACTCTTGCGCCAAGCGGTTGGCTTACCCACTAATAATGGGGTTTTGAGGGCTGCCTGTTCCTCTTCTGGAGTGATCCAGTTGAGAGTCCGCATTCTGGCTAACACCTCTGCTTGTCTTTCTTTAGTATTACTATAGTTGAGAAATGGACTATATTGCTCAGGTGCTTGAATTAAACCAGCTAATACAGCGGCTTCGGCAAGATTTAGTTCATTCGCATTCTTATTGAAATAGCTGGCTGCGGCAGTTTGCACACCATAGTTATTATGCCCCCAATAAATATTATTGAGATACATTTCCAAAATTTCGTCTTTAGAAAATACCTGTTCAACTCGAATTGCCAAAATTGCTTCTGCCAACTTACGGCTGATAGTACGTTCTCTGGTCAAAAAGAGATTTTTAACTAGCTGCATTGTTAAAGTAGAAGCTCCCTCGGATACTCCTCCCTTCTTGTAGTTAGCCAAAGCAGCACGACCGATACTATAGGGATTTAAGCCTTGATGACGATAAAAATTACTATCCTCGATCGCCACAACCGCCAGCTTTAGTTCAGGCGATATCTGTTCGATGGTGGCGTTTTCTCGGTTTGCTTCACCATGCAGGCTGGTTAGTAGTCTACCTTTGATATCATAAATATAACTTGTTTCCGCAGGAACATAGTTGTGTAAAACCCTAACGTCAGGTAGGTTGCGAAAACTTAGCGCCAGACCAACCAAGCCTCCCGCAGCAACTGCACTGGTAATCATCGAAATGCCGAGAATAGTTCCTCCCGCAGCTTTTGCTACCCCGCCAAAGAATGAATTGGCGATCGCTTGAGGTTCTGGTTTCTGCAATATGATTTCAGAAGACACGGTAATTAATTTCCTCCAGAGAGCATTACAGAAAAAATGCGCCGATTTATCGGATGTTCTTAATTGAAAAAGTACTTACTAACAATCTCGATCGCTAATTGTAGCAATCTTTTATGATTAATTAGCCAAAAAAAACCTCGGGTGACTTGCCGAGGAGTTAAATATTCAGGAGAAATCAAAGTTAATTTGACAACATTGTTAACTTGTGCAAATTAATGTAACAAAAACTTGGGATATTTGCCAGGTATGGTGAAGTCTAAATGTTGCCAGACACGCTTGTAGGTAAACTACTACTACGGTAAGTCTGTCCTAATTGAAGGGAAAGAACTACTCACCAAGCAAAAAAACGTTCTACTGGCAGCCAATGATTATTGCAATAACTGCTTTAAAGGGAGGAGTGGGCAAAACCACCACCGCAGTCCACTTGGCTGCATATTTCCAGACTTTAGCACCAACATTATTAATTGATGCGGATAAAAATCGTTCGGCTTTGGTTTGGTCGAAGGAGGATAAATTACCTTTTTATGTGGCATCTCAAGCAGGTGCGCCAGGCTTAATTAAAAAGTTTACTCATATTATTATTGATACTCAAGCACGTCCCGAACCAGAAGAATTAGAAGACTTAGCCGAGGGGAGCGATCTGCTGATTCTGCCAACCACTCCCAACCATCTAGATTTAGACACTACAGTCAAGGCAATTGAGCTACTTAAAAACCTCAAGGCTAACTATAAAGTTTTATTGACGAAAGTAGACTCTCGGACTAGAAATGGCAAAGATGCGAAAGACTTTTTAAAAGAGTCTCAGTTGCCAGTTTTCCAAACAGAAATTCCTTTGTTAGTAGCTTTTCAGCGATCGCCTAGCCTTGGGGTAATTGTTAGAGATTATCCCGATCGCCGAGCCAAAATCGGTTGGCATAGATACCAGGATATTGGCAAAGAAATCAGCAAAAGTATCTCTTAACAGCAGTAGTTTGGATAGTAATTATTAATCATTAATCAGCTTCAAGCCTCTTTTTCCTGAAACTGTCTGGCATAGAATCTAGCATATACACCATTTTGCTCGAGCAATTGCTGGTGATTACCCAACTCAACTATTTGCCCTTGTTCTAAGACCAAAATACGATCTGCTCGTCTTACTGTTGCTAAACGATGGGCAATGACAAAAACGGTACGCTGCTGCATAATTCTCTCTAAAGCTTCCTGTACCAGAGCTTCCGATTCAGAATCTAAAGCAGAGGTGGCTTCATCTAAAATTAAAATACGTGGATTAGGTAAGATAGCTCGGGCGATCGCAATTCTTTGTCTTTGTCCTCCCGACAAGTTAACGCCTCGTTCTCCGACATAAGTATAGTAGCCCTGGGACAGTTCACTGATAAATTGATGGGCATTGGCAATTTTTGCCGCATCCTCCACATCTTTTAAATTAAAAGCAGTCTTACCAAAGGCAATATTTTGCGCAATTGTGCCAGAAAAAAGCGTGGTTTCTTGAGGAACAATGCCAATCTGTCGTCGGAGGCTTTTGAGGGTAACATCTTGTATATTGACTCCATCAATTAATATGGCTCCGCTATCAGCATCATAAAAACGGGGTAGAAGATTGATTAAGGTAGTCTTTCCTGCTCCTGAAGAGCCAACCAAGGCAATAGTTTCACCTGGATGAGCGGTTAAGCTCAAGTTGTTGATTACGCCAATTCCCTTTTGATAGCTAAAGCTAACGGCTCGATATTCAACTTTCCCAGTGGCTGAGGGTAAAGCGATCGCCTGCGCTTTTTCCATTACTGCTGGTTGAATTGCCAGTAATTCAAATATTTTATCTACCGATGCCTGTCCTTCTTTAAACTTATTATAGTTACTTGTCGTATGAGTAATGGGGTCAATTAGCAGCGCCACTCCCGTAATGTAGCTGACAAATTCTTTTCCTGTAAGATTACCCAGAGAAATCTGCCAACCGCCTAAAAAGAAAATAAACAATACTGTCATTACTAGCAAAAAGCCCACCACCACAAACTGAAATGCCTTGGCTTTTTCTGCCTGGTATTTGGCTAATCGGTTAGCTTCCGCTTCATAGCAAAAACGCTCTAGTTCGTGTTCCTCTGCCGCAAAAGCTTGAACAAGTCGCATACCGCCCAAAACTTCGGTCAACAAGGCTGATAGATTGGAAATACGGTTTTGACTGCGCCGAGAATATTTTAATAGCTGTTCGCCAAACGCTCCAATAGTAATTCCCATTACAGGAGCCAAAATTAAGGTGGCGATGGTTAACTGCCAGTTAAGCCATACCATATAGCCTAACACTACAATTAACTGCAAAATACAGGGAATAAAATCATGAAAAAACTGATTTATTACTTCCCCAATGCGATCGATATCTTCAGTCAAACGATAGGTAATATCCCCTGTCTTAGCCACCTCAAAATATCTCAGGCTTAATCTTTGTAGGTGACCATACACGGATTTGCGTAGATTAAACACTGCGTTCAAAGAAGCCTTTGCCATTAGAGCATCCTGTCCATACTGAGCCACACCCTGCAACAAAAAGACCGCTGCGGCTAATGCTGCTATCTGGGCTATATTGCCAGGATCGCCCTTGCCAATATACTGACTGACTTCTCCTGCTAGCCAGGCTTTGATGGGCCAAAATACAGTAAAGATTAAAGTACAAATAAATGCCCAAACTATGGTCAAAATTTGAGGACGAATATAGATTATGAGTTGCCAGTAGCCAGAGCGATTCTTCAAAGCCATCTACAAGATATTTATTTAGCCATCAGTCTACACCAGAGAATATCTCTGTCAAATTATTTACTGATGTTACCCCCTTGCAGATCTGTAAAGACTGGGAATAGACCAAAAAATTGGCAAAAAAAAGGGCGTTGTCTAAGGACGCACCTCTTTAAATTGGTAAATAATAATGAATATCTAGTCTTGTATTTATTATTCCATAGCTTTTTTTGATTTCAGCCATTTTCATCCAATCTTATTCAAACAGTCATCATCTTTATAT
>CAVRWR010000080.1:0-21450 GCA_963724445.1 uncultured cyanobacterium
AATTTCGTGTTATTTAAATCTACTTGGTCAAATCTGATTATTGACTATCTTCAATCTCTACAAATAATATGATTGAGCGGTGAAACTATACATTGACTGGTAGACTAAAATTCTCAAAGTGCCATTTATCGCATCAAAAAGCAGATGGTAATTCACTAGATCTTAAATGTCGCTCAAACCAGTACAAAAACACTTAATAACATTCACTTTTGCTGGAATTTCGACTTTTAATACGTTTAATAGGGTACTGGCTCAAACAAATACAGAAGATATAATCAAACAAAGCGATCGCGCTGCGGGTAGCCTTACGGATCGCTATAGTGCAGAAAATATTACTCAAGTTCAGCAATTAAGAGATCTATCCCCTTTAGATTGGAATTATGAAGCTGTCCGTAACTTGGCAGAGAAATATGGCTGTATGAAAGGATTTCCTGATGGAACTTTTCAAGGCGATCGCCCGATATCTCGTTATGAGTTGGCTGCGGGGTTAAATTCTTGTCTGGAAAAAATTGAAAGTTTTGTATACAACAAATTCGGGCAATCGACAGAAAATTTAATCACAATTGTCAGAGAAGATAATACAGAATCGGAATTAGCTACTTTTGCTGGGAAAGTAGACCAAGCTGAAAGCAAAATAGCAATATTGGAATATAATCAATTTTCTACTACCAGCAAGCTTTATGGGGAGGCAGTATTTGGTCTAGGAAGTGTCTTATCAGGAACAAAAGATGATGGCGAAACAGAGATAGATTGCGTTCCTTTTTTCGGCAATCAAATTAACTTAGAATTAGCAACTAGCTTTACAGGCGAGGATGAATTATCCATTGAAATAGAATCTGCCAATTTACCCGATCTGGCTGACGTTACTGATACCTTTCAAGGAAAACTGTCTTTTAGCGGTTCAAACGATAATAATCTTGAGCTAGATTTACTTGCATACACTTTTCCTTTAGGAGATAGACTAAAAATAATTATTGGCTCAACAGGTTTAGCTGCCGATGATATCGCCGAAACGATTAATATTCTAGAAGGAGATAACGGTGATGGGGCAATTTCTAACTTTGGTGGCTTAAATCCAATTTATGAAACTGCTGGAGATGCAGGGATAGGAATTGTTTATGAGTTAGGAGAAATTATAGAATTCAGCGGAGGATATCTAGCTTCCCCAGCCAATGAACCGACAGATGATGGAGAAATCTTTAATGCTCCCTATGGCGCGATCGCCCAAGCTATAATTAGTCCGAGCAATTGTCTTGATTTAGCTTTTACTTATATTCATAGTCGCGATCGCAGCGATACAGATATGGGTAGCAATCTATCAAACTTACAGTCTTTTACGGGCGATGAATTGGGCGAAGCTGTGCCGACAGTAAGCGATTCTTATGGTGCAGAATTTTCTTATGGATTAAGTGACTTTCTAACTATCGGTGGATGGGGCGGACTATCAAAAGTCACCGCTTTGTCTAGCCTATCAGGAGAAAGCGATCTCGGTACTCAGGATGTCTGGAATTGGGCAATAACTTTAGCATTCCCCGATCTGGGTAAAGAAGGAGATTTAGGTGGGATAGTCATCGGTGCAGAACCCTGGGTAACAAGCTCAAGTATCGATAGCCTAGGAGAAGATGAAAATATGTCCCTGCATCTAGAAGCTTTTTATCAATATCGTTTATCAGATAATCTTGCCCTTACTCCTGGGATAGTTTGGATTAATGCACCAGATAATAGCGATCGCGAAGACGATTTAGTTATTGGGGCAATTCGCACTACTTTTACTTTTTAAATTTAGACAAAACTTAAACTCAATCTTGTCAAGTTCTCGATCTTTTGTTTTTATACTTGAGGCGTATAATTTAAATTCAAGGGTTTGAAAATTTTAAGCCTGAAAAAATGAGAATTTTAATTGTCGAAGATGACGATCGCATCGCCAAACCTCTTGCAGAAGACTTACGACACCAACATCATGCAGTAGAGATTGCAGCAGATGGAGTAGTGGGATGGGAATATGCTCAGGCGATCGCTTATGATTTAATTCTTTTAGATCTAATGTTACCCAAGCTAGATGGTATCAGTCTTTGTCAGCAATTACGCCAGGCTCAATACAATGCGCTCATCTTGATGCTTACTGCCAAGGATACTACCAGCGATAAAATAATTGGCTTGGATGCGGGTGCAGATGATTATCTGGTTAAACCCTTTGATATTGAGGAACTAGCTGCCAGAATTAGAGCTTTATGTCGTCGGAGTGCAGAAACCAAACCACCTATTCTCACTTACGGCAAATTACAGCTAGATCCCAGTAGCAACGAAGTTAACTATAATGATCGGGTTTTAATTTTGACTCCCAAAGAATACATGATCTTGGAGTTATTCATGCGCCATGGCGATCGCGTTTTTAGTCGTTCAGAAATACTAGATAAACTCTGGGAAATGGATAAGGTAATTATCGCAGATGATAAGACTGTGAGAACCCATATTACTAATCTACGTCACAAGCTTAAAGAAGCAGGAATGATAAAAGAATGTATTGAAACAGTTTACGGTATGGGTTATCGGTTACGTAGTGAATCCAGCTAATTAATTGTTAACTAATCACGCTAATACGTAGTTTGCTAGGTTTAGGAATAACTTCTCCCTCAGCCTGCCAAGCTTCCAAATACATATTAATTACTTCTTCGCCGTTCTTAATCGCTTCTTGGCGAGTTTTGCCATGAGTACAAGGCATAATAACGCGATCGCCAAATTCGGGAATTGTAACTAAAAATAGCTGGATCTCATCAGGGTTAATTGTTCACCTCAAACCAAAGTGATTGATCTCTATAAATCAATTCTTCGACAACTTAATTTAAAATTTGTAACGACAGGTAAATCTTAATAAGTTCTCGATCTTCTTCCAATAAAACAAGGTTATTGAACTAATTGGAGACAAGATTGAGATGACTACTTTATTACCTGATTTTAGCCAAGCTACATTTGAGTCGGGACAACCTATTGATAATCAATACTTTCCGTTAACCCCTGGAGAAGCAAAGTCCTATCAAGGAGAAATATACGACACAGAAGAAATTGTCGATGCGGTAACGAAAGAAATTGGGTCAGAAATCGCTGAAGAAATTGCAGTGAAATTTGGCAAAGAAGAGTTGGGTAACAATGATAACGGAATAGAACAAGATTTAAATGATTTAGCAGATGAGATTGAAGAACAGAATGATGGCTTAATTAAAGAAGCCGTTAATAAGGTAGTCACTGAATTGGGGGGTGAGATTGGAGACTTTGACCCAGAGGAGTTAGCAGCAGACATTACCGAAGAATTGGCAGCAGATGTTCTTGAAAAGCTAACAGGGGAAGAAATAAATACAGACGAAGCTGTAGATGATTTTGGAGACAAAATTATTGAAGCTCTAGATAATGAGCTTGATGGAATTGCTGTAGAAATTGCTGGTGAAATTACAGAAGCTCAAGGAGATTTATTTGCTACTGAAAGTAATCAAGTCTATATTACCAATGACACCAAAGAAATCTTGGGGGTGGAAACTACAGTTGTTCGTGACGTAGCTTGGAATGAAGGGGTAATAGTGGAAGATACTCTTGATTGGTATGCCCAAGATGCTGCTGGTAATGTTTGGTATATGGGTGAGTTTGCTACCAATTATGAATACGACGATGAAGGTAACTTTATTGGCACAAATAACGATGGTTCTTGGGAAGCAGGGGTAGATGGCGCACAACCTGGCTACATAATGGAAGCTAATCCTCAAGTTGGAGATAATTACTATCAAGAATTTTTCCAGGGAGAAGCAGAAGATCAAGGAGAAATAGTCGGCTCGAACGAGTCTGTTTCTATTGACTTAGGTAATTATAAAAACGTGCTAAAAACTCGCGATTTTACGAACCTCGAACCAGACAAATTTGAATTCAAATATTATGCGCCAGGAGTCGGGCAAGTTCAGGCAGATGAAGGAGTTACCACAGAGGGAGGAGAACCAGAACTGTCTCCAGAATTAATTGGTATTTCTGAAATTCCTAATGTTAATTTGCCTGCTTTAAATACTGTTAATTTTGAAAACAGCACTGTAATTGACAATCCTTATTTCACTTTAACACCGGAAACTCTTTCTACCTATGAGGGAGAGGGAATAAATCCAGATACAGGAGAAATAGAGACAGAAACTCATGAGGTTTTAGTCACTGGAGAAACAGAAGATATTCTTAGTATCAATAGCTTAGTGGTGCAGGATTGAGAATTTGTTGATGGTATTCTGACTGAGGATAAGTTGTCCTATTATGCTCAAGATACAGAGGGGAATGTTTGGTTACTGGGAGAAGAAAAGCTAGAGTATGAATACGACGAACAAGGTAATGTAATTGAAACCGATGACTCTGATTCTTGGCTAGCTGGAGAAGGGCAAGCTTTACCTGGGTTAATTATGGATGGAACTCCCAAAGTGGGAGAGGGTTACTATCAAAGGTTTGATATCGGCGAAGCTGAGGAACAAGCAGAAATTGTTAATTTAGATGCTGCGGTAGATGATTTTGGGGATTATCAAAATATTTTGCAAGTAAAAGAATTTTCAGCTTTAGAATCTGATGGCTTTGAATTTGAGTATTACGCCCCTGGAGTTGGACAAATATATACAGAAGAGATAAATGCCAATGGTGATGTTATTTTCGTGACTTCTTTAGTTAGCGTGGAAAATGTATCTGAACTCGATCTTAATGCTCAAAACTCGGCTGAATTTGTCTAGATATTAACTGTATAAAGCAATTGAAAATAAAATTTATTTTCCTGACACACTATAATTCTGACACGATGCCAGAATTTTTCTTTTTATCAAAAATTTATTTAAGAAGATATTAAACCTAGTTTTTGATATTTTTTATGTTTCAGAAAACGCGATCGCAATTAACTTTAGCTTATTTAGGGGTATTAAGCCTGATTCTGACTTTATTTACTATAGCTGTGCGCTGGAATTTTACTCGTAGCCTGAATCAACAATTTAATAGCAAATTAGAAAACTTAACTAAAGCTGCGGCATTTAATATGGATAATGAAGAGGGCGAACTAGAAGCAGATGACAATGAAATTTTGGTCGATCGCCAGCAGATAATAGAATGGTTCGACCTTGAAGGTGAGATAGTAGGAAAGCAAGGAAATTTTGAATTAGATATACCTCTCGAACTAAAATATTTGTCACAGATTCGGAATTATCCTCATTCAATTCGTAGCTTTACTAAACCTGTTTATAATTTGGAAACTGAAGAATTAATTGGCTATGTGCGAGGGAGTGAATCATTAGTCGAGCTTGAGAAAACCTTACGCCGTTTAGATTATGGCTTAGGTAGTGGAATTGCGATCGCTTTATTCGCCAGTGGTTTAAGCAGTCTTTGGTTAACTAATCGAGCGATGCAGCCGATTGAATCTAGCTTTGAAAAATTGAAACAGTTTACTGCCGATGCTTCTCACGAGCTTAGAAGTCCTTTAATGGCAATTAAAACTAACGCAGATGTGGCACTCAAATATTCTGAGGGAATGCGTAGTAATGATGCTGAAAAATTCACTGCGATCGCTTCTGCCTCGAATCAAATGACTAGTTTGACTGAGAATTTGCTGTTATTAGCTCGTACTGATAAAGCTATTCAACTTCAACCAGAACTAATTAATTTGAACGATCTACTTATAGATTTGATGCAGCTATATAAGCCTCAAGCGGAATTAAAACAATTATCGTGGCAAATACAGTTAGAGCCAGACTTATATTTATCAGGCGATCGCATTTTATTAAAACAGCTATTTACGAACCTATTACACAATGCACTCTACTACACTCCTAAAGACGGTTTGGTGATAGTCAAGGCTGAAAAGTTTTATTCTTACATTAATATTAAAATCGAAGACAATGGAATTGGTATTGCTCCAGAGCATATAAATAAAATCTTTGAGAGATTTTGGCGTGTAGACAAATCTCGTTCTTATCAATCAGGTAAATCTGGATTGGGGTTGGCTATTGTAAAAGAAATAGTTCGACTACATAACGGTTCAATTTCTGTAAAAAGTGAACTTGGTAAAGGTAGTTGTTTTTATCTTCGGTTTCTTAATTGAGCTTTTTCACTTCACTTCTTCAACAAACCCATCTTGAAAATAGAAGCTAGAACAATATTCAATTGGTACTGCAATTCTCATTTTTCCGAACCAAATAAACAAAGTTTTGTAAACTAACTTGTTAAGCAGTATTTCAACTTTGGTCGAATCAGGCGATCGCGTCTGGTAAAGCCAGGTCAACGTGATACTATCCTTTTCAGGTGGTCGTCACGCAGGTGATTTTTCTCGAAATGAGTCACTCTAGTTCTAGACTGCAAAAAAGATTTTATAGATATTTAGGAGAAAAACTTTGGGATTAAGGGTAGCCGTTGTCGGTTCAGGACCAGCGGGTTCATCAGCCGCAGAAGTTTTAGCCAAAGCAGGTATTGAAACTTATTTATTTGAGCGTAAGCTAGATAACGCCAAGCCTTGTGGCGGTGCAATTCCTCTTTGTATGGTGGACGAGTTTGATTTGCCCCAAAAGATTATCGATCGGCAAGTCAAAAAAATGAAGATGATTTCACCATCTAATCGGGAAGTCAATATCGGTCAACTCTCAAAGATGGTGAGTATATTGGGATGTGTCGTCGAGAAGTCTTGGATGGCTTCTTGCGCAATCGTGCTGCCCAGTTGGGTGCAAATCTAATCAACGGTACTGTCTATCAGTTAGATATACCCGACAGCGATAAAGACCCTTACACCCTCCACTATGCCGATCATTCTAATGGTGCGGTCAAAGGGGAAATGAAAACTCTCAAAGTAGATTTAGTAATTGGTGCTGATGGTGCTAACTCCAGAATTGCCAAAGCTATAGATGCTGGAGATTATAACTATGCGATCGCTTTTCAAGAGCGTATTCGCTTGCCAGAAGACAAGATGGCATACTACGAAGATCTAGCCGAAATGTACGTTGGTGACGATGTTTCCACAGATTTCTATGCTTGGGTGTTTCCTAAATTCGACCATGTAGCAGTCGGTACGGGAACAATGAAGGTCAACCAGGCTGATATTAAAAAACTCCAGGCTGGTATTCGTAAGCGTGCGGCTAAAAGACTTGAGGGTGGCGAAATTATCAAGGTAGAAGCTCATCCAATTCCCGAACATCCACGCCCTCGTCCTATTCGGGGCAGAGTGGTTCTTGTTGGCGATGCTTTAGGTACTGTTACCAAGTCTTCAGGAGAAGGTATTTACTTCGCCGCTAAATCTGGTCGCATGTGCGCTGAAATGATTGTTGAGCGTTCGCAAAATGGACAGAAAGTGCCGACCGAGAAAGACCTCAAGGACTTTCATGAAGCTTTGGAATAAAGAATACGGTGCAACTTACCTGGTACTAGATATTCTGCAACGAGTTTTCTATCGTAGTGATGCTACTCGCGAAGCATTTGTGGAAATGTGCGACGACATCGACGTGCAGAAAATGACTTTTGATAGTTATCTCTACAAAACTGTAGTTCCTGCCAATCCTTTGACTCAAATGAAGGTGACAGCAAAAACTCTTGGTAGCTTACTTCGGGGTAATGCTCTAGCACCTTAATTAATGAATAACAAATAAATTAATAATTTACGCAGCATCAGGTTATCTAATATCTGGTGCTTTTTTCTACCTAATTAAATGAAGTTTGATGTTTGTTAGAGATTTAATTAAAAGCGATCGCCATCGCTGCCAAGCAAAATTACTCCTCGTTGATTTTTTGCCATTTCCGCATCCAGTCAATTAATTGAGCATCGCTGATTTTTTTACCAGCATTACTTACTTTAAATAGCTGGCTTAAGTCAGATTCCGCTCCTTTTTGTAGTTTCCAAGCTGCAATTAAACTTGCTCGATCGACCAAGGATTTTCCCAAACCAAGAGATGTCTGTAATTTGAGCTGTTCATCTTTAGCGATCGCCTCCACCACAAAATCAGTAGTTTGGGCTTTTTCTAAGACACCTGCCAGGGCATCAATATAGGCTGTGCTGTTATCGGCGATCGCTACTTTTGGCTTAACTGGTAGTCCAAAGCGACGAAAAGCAGCCACCGCAGCAATAATTGCCATCAAAGCTGTTTGGATAAATAATAAATATAGGGGAGTTTTGACTAAATAACTCAGAATATCTTCTTGTTGTTCTTGGGCGATCGTTTCTCGATCCTGATAACCATGAATATATTCATCTACCCAGATAGTTTCGTGATCGTCAACTAATTCTGCTAGGAATTGATAGTTATTCAGGTAGTCTTGATAGGCGTTAGCTGCTAAGTAAGGAGTCGTACAGTAAACAACTTTGCCTTGACCAATCTGTTCTTGCCAGACTACTGCACCATAGCGATCTTGGAGAATGCTTTTAGTTTTTAGTTTTATTTTGGTTTTAGTTTTCTTTGGTGGTTGATAACGACGGGTAGTTTCTATCTTGATTTGACGATTGGCTAAAGTTTGCTGGCGATCGGGAATTGAACTTTTAATTAAACTTTCAAACGGTGCAGCGGTAGCAGGTTCATACTTGCCAATAATAACCAGGGTATTTCCTTGACTTACCCAGTCCAATTCAGATTCCGCCAAGGCGATCGCACCCTGAAAAAAATCAGCTTTACTCAAAATTTGGACGTAGGTAATATCTTGTCCATTGTCTTGAATAAACTGAGAAAAAGGCTTACGCCAACGCTTAATAGGGATCTCTTGTTGAGACATATATTCATACCAAGCACCATAACCATCGGGACTTCTGCCGTAGGTTGAGCCACTATCATTTTTACGACTACCGCTATTGGGGGCAGCAATTAATGTCAGAATAATTATTACTGCGATCGCAATAACTATTAACAACCATTTACGTTGACGAAAATTTGGCATCACTCAGATATTGTGGTTAATTCTCGATTGATTTGTTGATAGGCTTGCTGGCATTCTTCAAATAAAGTTTGACTAGCTTCTACGCTACTAAAACATAGTCTTTGGTGAATTGATAACAGTAGTTCATAGGGTTGAAACAGAGATATCTGTGCCTTTAAGAGCGATCGCCGATATTCTTCATCGGTCAGACTTAACTGAGTGGGAATTATTCCTCGTTCGTCTAATAGCTTTAACATTGCTTGATAAAGACAAATGATCGCCTGATGATAGTTGCCTTCAATTCTTGCCGATTGCGATCGCTCTACCCAGTCTGTTGAGGATAGTTGTCGAGTCTGGGGAGGAGAAGGAGAAGTAAGTTGGCGATCGCTTTTCTTCTGCCAGCGTTTCCAATAAGGACGCAATAGTAACCATAGTTGCCAAGTTATCCATACTAGTAATACGGCAATAATCGACCACAGCAAAAATTTGATAATTTGCCATAGTAATGAGGAACCAAAAGATTCTAAATTCCAACCAGTATCTAGTTGAGAAATCTGGTATTCGCTCCACTCACTAAATCTCTGTTTAATTAAATTGATGCGCCAGCTTAAACCATCTTGTTTGAATGACTCTGCGGACATAATATAAATTTATAAATTGAGCATATAAGTTAAGTATTTGCCATACATTATTAAACATCGATCTTTCTCAATTGGCTACGTTAAATCAGATGCTTGGAATCACAGCTTCTTATTTAAAGCAAAGCTAAACTCAAAGCCTAAATTAATCTATTATTCCCCAGACTGTTTAATTTAATATATGCGTTTTTTTAATCAGGTTAACTTACAAACTCCCGAAAGTGTTGAGCTAGAGTTTACCCTGGCTGGGATCGGAAATCGATCTTTTGCTTTGATTATCGATTATCTAATCTTTGGTTCAACGATCTTGCTGGTTTGGATACTTAGTGCTTTTCTAATCTTTCAGCTAGTGCCTAACTTGATTAATAATGGAGTTATCAGTGCTTTGGCGCAGTGGATTTGGGCAATTCAGTCCCTGACAACGTTTGCTATTTATGTCGGTTATTTTGTAGTTTTGGAGACGCTATGGCAGGGGCAAACTCCAGGCAAGAAATGGACGAAAATTCGGGTGATTCGCGACAATGGTCAACCAGAAAGATTACCTCAAGCTATTTTGCGAGCTTTACTCAGACCCATCGACGATCTGCTGTTTATTGGCGTATTTTTTATTATTTTTTCCCAGCAGGAAAAACGCATTGGCGATTTGGTGGCAGGAACTATCGTAGTTCAAGAAGAAGCTGCTAAATCAGCTAAGGTTAGTATTTCCCCCGAAGCTGAGAATTTAGCTATTCAGCTTAGAATAGAGGCAGAAATAGCTAATTTATTACCTGAAGACTTTGCGACGATTCGCGATTTTCTTCAACGAAGGAAAAATATTATCCTAGAATATCAGCATCAACTCAGCCGAAAGTTAGCAGAACAGGTAAAAGAAATTATTCTTCTAGAAGATGTTCCCGAAGGCTATAGTAATAGTCAGTTTTTAGAAGCAATATATTTAGCATATCAGCAGGATAACGGAGAATAAATACTATTTACTATTTATCCAATATTTATTCTGTAAAAGCTTGAACTCTGCCATCAGGATTTAACAACAAACGAATTGAAAACGAGTCTGATTCAGTAATGGGAGAAATAAAAGATTCCTGGTTAACAGGAATATTCGTTTGACTTAAATATAGTTGGGAAGCTGTACCCAAAGGAACCACTTTTTTTATTGTGCCGTCGGCATTAAGCAGCAGGCGATACTCCAGGCTTTGCTTGAGATTCTGCTGGAGGCTGCCATTTTGCTTGAAAATAATTGATGACTTCTTGATTCTGACTTAATTGAGCGGGAGAACTTGTTGCAGCTAAATCTGAGTTTTGAGCTGAACTATTAGCTTCAAACTTGATTGACGAGTCGTCTGAGATATTTGAATCTGAATCCTCATCTACTCGACCAATTTGATTCCTGTTGCGTAACTTTTCTTCGAGTTTAGCTGTAGTTATTGTTGATTCGGACTCGGCTTGATTTTCTGTGGGAACGATAATGGTTGATTCGACCGATCGATCGGCATTTGATTTTTGCTTAATCGAGTTTTTAAACCCAGATTGGCGAGCGACATCAGATAAAGGATAGTCAGCAGGATCGGGAATGTCTGGTTTTGGTTTGGGGGTATCTACTGCGGGAGGCGGCGGTAATTTTTGGGCGGAGGCAAGGGGTTCTTTTAGTTTCGGTTGGGCAACGGTTCGTCGATCGGGTGCCGAGGGTGGTGTAATCTCTTCTAGTTCGGGAATTTGAGTTTGAACCTTGGACTGAGGTTTAGATTGAGGTTCGGGAAATGAGGCTGTATTTGATTGTGGCGCTGATTTGAGCAGCATAGTAGCAATGCCGATCGCGGCGATCGCAGCTGCGGCGATTCCACCCCAAAGAGGAATAATTTTGCTCAATTTTGAGGCTTTTGTCTTTGGCAAGATGGCAACTTGGCTCCGATATGATTCTAAAACACTCACTAAATCAAATAGCTGCACCGTAGTTAGTTGAAGGCGATCGCTATTGCTGTCATGGATTAGCCTGCCAAAAAATAATTCGTGATGGATTAATCCTTGAGATTTTAAATAGGGTTGGCGATCGCTAATGTCCGTTTTTGCAGCGAGATTAGTCTCCGTATTTGTCGTTTGAACCGAATGCAGATAGTGTCTAAGGTAACGATCTACCGCTGCCTGAAGCTGCGACAAATCCTGTTGATTTCCCTGAATAGTTACCTGTCTGGCGGTTGGTTTTTGCGGATCGTCAAATTTTAGATTGAACTTATAATTTTTTAGGATATCTTGATTTGTCCAGCGAGATAGGGGTGATTTATTTCCTTTTAATTCTAGAGTGCAGGTAGGTGGAGTGAAGCGGTAGATGGTAGAAGTCATAATTAAGGCAGAAGGCAAATAATTTAAATCGAATAAATTAAATATTTATAATTCACGAGTTATCTGAGCCGCATCAAAGATTGCTACCCAAAGTAAACGATGTCCATTTTGACCACTGTAAAATAGCAGATTGATTAATAGTTTCCAGGCTAAATGGGATAAATATTCGGCTGTTATAGATTGAGAATCTATAATTCTTTCTTGATAGTAATTAATAAATCGATCGAGATAATTCCCTAATAAAGCAGTTTGATGAGGAGCTTTATTTTGCTCAGTAACCTGTTCTAATAAACTTACTGCTCTGCGAAGTAATTCTTGATGCTGCTGGGCTAAGTGGCAAATAATTATTACCAGCGATCGCGCCTCTTCGACATCCAGCTTTTTTCTACCTCCAGAGCTTTTTCGCTTGGGATTAGAAGTTCTCAATCTCCACAGGGTAATGCGATCGCCGATTACTGATTCGAGGTCTAAATCTTTGGCAGCCTGGATAATTGCTTCGGAACTAATGTTGGCGATCGCTTCTAAAGCCAATAATACTAAATCCAAATGGCATTTTATATTTTCTAATTCATCCTCTAATTCACCATCTTTGCTAGTTTTCCAACCGACTAAATCTTGCCCTAGAGATAAATTGTGGTCAGCTTGAATATTCGGTGGCATAGTTACCAAAAGCAAAATAATACATATATATAGCTATATTTTATCTAAACTTCATTTACATTTCCCAAATAATACAGTTTCTTGATGTTAATTCTTCATAGCGGTAGCATAATTAATAATATAAATAAATAGAACCTAAGAAGTATTTTTTGAATTTAATTTGAAATTTAATATGATAATTTATTTAACTGGTGCAAGTGCTTACTGTGCATTCTTAATATTCAATCTGTTTAATGATAAAGAATGTTCTAATACGGATTCTACATCCTGGATAGCAGTTACTTTGGCATCTGCTTTTTGGATAATTGTTATCCCAATCTCACTGATGGAAATACGCAGAAAACTTCAGGATCGAGGCGAACCCAATACAGTACAGTCTAATGTTTATCAAGATATGACTGAACAGATTGAAACTACTGGAACGCTAGTTTAATTTAATCTTGGTACTTTTATTTAACAAAAGCTATTAGCGTCTTGCGACAATAGCTATATCGGGGCAAAGGCTTTTGCCGCGTGTACCCCTCAACCGCTTTGTCGCGCTAAACGGGTCTAGATTCTTTAATTAATCAGCTAAAGGCGTTTGCTAAGAGCTAACAGCTAACCGCAGAAGCGGTTTAAAGCGTGACGCAATCTGATGATTTTTGACTAGAGTAACAAAGTTAGACAGAATCTTTAGCCCGTTATCGGCAGATTTTTCGGGATGAAACTGCACTGCCATCAAATTACCACGAGCGATCGCAGCGGTGACGGTTTGTGAGCCATGAGTTACCATTCCCGATCGCAGATCTGACTCCAGAGGATCGACGTAATAAGAATGGACAAAATAGACATAAGGATTAGGCGGTAAACCTTGCCAGAGAGGATCTTGCTGGTGATTTAACTCTAGTTGATTCCAACCCATCTGAGGGATAGTAATATTAGGTTCACTTTGGAAACGGCGCACAGTCCCAGAAATTACTCCTAGTCCCCTTTCTGTCCCCTCGGCTGACCCATCAAAGAGAATTTGCAACCCCAAACAAATGCCCAAAAAGGGTTTACCTGAAGCGATCGCTTTTTTGATAGTTTCTTCTAGATTGCGTTCTCGAATATGTCTCATTGCTGGGTCAAATGCACCCACCCCAGGTAGGACAACTCCATCAGCAGACAAAATATCTTGAGGAGAATTAGTTATTTTAGGTACTCCACCTGCTTTCTCTAAGCCTTTACAAGCAGAATGCAGATTTCCCATGTCGTAGTCAATCACGGCCAAGTTAACCATATTCCCTAGTAATACTTCTGTTTAAGAATATTTTAGTGCTATTGAGGACATAGTAGAGGACTAGCAAAGGACGATTGACCAGAGGGAACTAGAACTAGGTCAAGACTTTTAACTTTGTGCTTAATTTTGCTCTAGACATAGTAGCTTAAAATTAGGAACCAAGACCCTAAAGTTGTAAAATCATCAAATTTGAATCATTCTAATTTCCATGAAACCGACTTTCAAGAATAGGTTAGCCTGGGAGCAAGCTCAAATATTAATGCAGCCTGCACTCTTGAGAATAGTAGATAATATTCGTAAGGAGATTGAGGCTTCAAGCTGGAAAGGAACCTACAAAGAAGTAACTGCGCCAATTCCAGGCTATCATCTTTGCCTAACCCGCTTCGATCGTCAGGTTGAGATTGACGTTTGGGAGCTTTGTTATCAAGTTTGTTTCTTAGAATACGAGCCGATTCAACATCTATTTAGCCAAGAAAATGAGGCTGCTTATCCAGTAGAAATAGATATCAGACTGATCGATGACTCAGGAGAGGTGGACTGGCAGCTTTTAGAATCTAAAGCACAACATTTTGTAAGAAAGGTTTTCAAAACTCTACCAGAGTAGTAAATATAATGAAATTCAAACAGCTTCAGGAAGCAGCAGGGGCAATTTATAGCGATCGAGGAGTTGTTTTAAGCTTCGATCGAGATGATGAAGCTCTAAATGCAATCGACAAAGGAATGGCAATTTGCGATCGCTCTCATTGGGGTTTACTAAAAATTACTGGAGAAGATCGGCTACGCTATCTCCATAATCAAAGCACCAACGACTTTGAACAGCTTAAGCCAGGACAGGGTTGTGACACGGTTTTTGTCACCTCTACCGCCCGTACCATAGATTTAGCAACGGCTTACGTAACTGAAGATGCGGTTTTAGTTTTGGTCTCACCTAACCGCCGAGAACAACTTTTCACCTGGCTCGATCGCTTTATTTTTCCCTTTGACAAGGTAGAGCTAACTGATATATCGGCAGAATATAGTATATTTAGCCTGATGGGTCTGCAATCAAGTGAATTACTGGCTAAATTAGTTCCTGAAGCTATATTACCTGCTAGTTTGGCAGAACATCAGTTGATAACCATTGCCAGTGTTCCTGTCCGAGTGGCAAGGGGTAGTGGCTTAACCAATCTTGGATACACACTAATTGTAGATAGCGATGGCGCGATCGCGCTCTGGTCTAAACTAAACGAGATTGGCGCAATTCCTTTTGGCGATCGCCTGTGGGAAAATCTGAGAATACAACAGGGTAGACCTATTCCCGACCATGAACTTACGGAAGACTTTAATCCTTTAGAAGCTGGACTTTGGCAGACTATATCTTTTGCCAAGGGTTGTTATATCGGTCAAGAAACTATTGCTCGGTTAAATACCTACAATGGAGTCAAACAAAGGCTGTGGGGTATAAAGTTGAGTCAATCTGTTGCGCTCAAAACGCCGATTACTATGGAAAATAGCAAGGTAGGAATCTTAACTAGCTGTACCCCCATCGCTTCAGGTTACTATGGCTTGGGCTATGTTCGTACTAAAGCTGGTGGAGCAGGACTACAAGTACAGATAGGTGATGCCCAGGGAGTTTTAGAGGCAGTTCCTTTTATCCAGCATCAAGAGCAATCTAATTAGTAATTACTAATTAGATTGCTCTTCCTAAAGACCGACAAAAAATAATCCCCTAGAATCAAGTTGAATACTAAGGGATTGCGTAAGGTAAAGGTATAGTAATTAGGCTAAATCAAGCAAATATATTTCTAGAAAAAGTTTTCCAGAAGTATACCTATTTTTAACTAAAAAGTAGTTAAATTTTAATCATCAGCCTAAACTTTTTGTTTGGGTTATTGTCCGCCACTTTCGGGTTCTTTATCCTTTGCAGGGGCTTCAGCTTTTTTAGCAGCAGGTGCCTTTTTAGCAGCAGGTACTTTTGCAGCTTTTTTAGGAGGAGCGCCTACTTCCTTGAGTTCTGCCTCTGCGTAGTTGTTGGTATTTACGCCAGCGTAGTTAACTTTGTTAAAGCGCACGACCACAGGGTAAAGAATACCACTTGTATCCACCGATGCAACTGAGCCAACTTCGTTGTACCAATAGGATTCTGGACGAAGAATTCTGACTGTAGAACCTCGTTGAACCATAATTGATTAGTCTCCTGAAAATAAATTTTTATTTTGTTTTCCTTAAGAAAAATACCAGAGGCAGATTTCTTAATTTTTGGTTCTTTGACTATGTAAGACATATGCCATTAAACTTCCAAGTCAAGTTTATCAAACCAACCTAGCGATATATTCTTACGATACATAACAATTTACTTATGCTTATCTGGCTCACGAATATTACAAGCGTCACTTTACGCTTACATATTAAGTCGGCTTAAGATGGTTGGAAGCTTAGTATTTAACAACTATTTAAGAATTTAATGTCTGGTTCAGCCAAAAAAACTATCTATGCTGCTATGGCGGCAAATTTTGCGATCGCCGTAGTCAAATTTATCGCAGCTTCAATTACTGGTAGTTCGGCGATGCTCTCGGAAGGGATTCATTCTGTAGTTGATACAGGAAATGAACTATTGCTTTTACTAGGTTTGCGTCGGAGTAAGAAACCAGCCGATGATAGTCATCCTTTTGGTTATGGACAAGAGCTTTACTTTTGGACATTGATTGTTGCTTTGTTTATTTTCGCCATCGGTGGTGGAATGTCAATCTACGAAGGCGTTGAGCATGTACAACATCCCGAACCATTAACCGATCCCCGTTGGAACTATGCCGTGTTGGGATTAGCGGTAATTTTTGAAGGTTATTCTTGGAATGTAGCACTCCAGCAATTCTTGGCAAGCAAAAATGAGGGTAGCTTTTGGCAAGCAATTCGTGCGAGTAAAGATCCCACTGTCTTCACGATTTTATTTGAAGATACAGCAGCTTTAATCGGTTTATTTGTGGCTTTTTTAGGGGTATTAAGTGGACATTTATGGCATAACGTCTATTTAGATGGCGTTGCTTCCATTGTCATTGGGATAATTCTATGTGGAGTAGCTCTGCTATTAGCCACCGAAAGCAAGGGCTTGTTAATTGGAGAAGGTGCAGAACCCGAAACCGTAGCTAGTATTAAACAGATTACTAATAACGATCCAGCGGTAGATAAGGTGATTCAGGTTCTGACCTTACATTTTGGTCCCCAAGAAATCCTGTTAAATCTAGAAATAGGATTTATCGATAATTTGGGGACAGATGAGCTGGAAATAACCATTGAACGTCTAGAAAAAGCTATCCGCAATCAACATTCAGAGATCAAAAATATCTTTATTGAAGCCAAGTCTATTTCTAGCAGACGCAAAGCAGTTAACAGCTAAATTTCCCAAACTTCCCAGTTTCTCACTTCATAATTATCTATCCACACCAGACTGTGGAACGTTTTGATATTGTGGATATTGTGGATATTGTGTGGTGGGCTTGGGTGCTTGTTTAGAGGTAACCTGCATTTTAGCCAAGCCAGAAATTGCATAGTAAAGCTGTTCTGCGACTTTTTCATTAGCCAGATCGTTGAGATGGATTGGGTCAATAAAGCTGGGAGAAGGATATTTATCGGTTAATTGGTATAGATCGATCACCTTAAGGTTACTGGGATAAGATTTTGCTAACTTTTGAGCAGCTTCAATGAAGGCAGGATATTTTACCTTAACTCCCTGAATATAGGTTCTGCCTAGCTCTTGAGCAATTTCTCCCTCTGTATCTGTTAGCTGACTCGGATTTCTGCCTGTAATTTCAGGCTGTATCGCCACTATTAAAGGAACTTGTGCCGCTGTGCTGAGGTTAAGCATTTGTTTTTGATGATCCAAATAGCGATCGACTCTTACTTGTAGCTCTTGATTATTTACAGGTAGATGCTTGACTAAATTAGAAGTTTGTTCCTCCAGCAGAAAGTCTGCTTGAGAACTATTTTCTTGAGTTTTTGTCCACTTTTGAGCAACTTTTACCAGATAACTTTTGTCGAGTAGCGGTTTGATCAATCGATCTAAGTAGGTTCCTACACTATTAGGTTTATTCTGGAAACTACTATCTATAGGAACTTGAGTCGATTCTTCTGTTCCAGGCAGCATTAAATCTTCATAGCCATCGAGAACAACGATTAAATCGGGCTTATATTTAAGAATTTCCAAAGCTACCTGTGCCAGCTCATTCCCCGATGCGTAGCCAGGAACAGCAGCATTGATTACGCGATATTTACCAGGCTTGATTTTGGCTGGTTTAGTCAGATATTTTTGTTTTTCTGCTTTGTCATAGGGAAGTAGATCTGGTTTATATAGCTGTGGCGAGGCTTGCTGTTGTTGTAACCGCTGTTGAAGTCGTGTTTCCAAATAATTACTAATAGTAGCAGCATTGCTGGAATTGCCGTAACCAAAGGCTGTTGACCCCCCCAGTAAAAAAATTCTAACTTCATCTTGAGGTTTAATCAGAGGCACAGAATCGCGATCGCGAAATCCCTGTTGATTAATCTCCCAGTGTTTATTCTTCTGATTACCAAGCAAACTATAGCCCACAGAAACACTGCTTTTTGCTAGCAAAGAATCTTCAGGGGCATCAGCGCGATCGCTGTCTTGCTGGACAAAATTTAGTTTGTAAGTCTGGGCAATTTCCGAACCTCCTGCTGGAGCAAACTTACTTTTATTGCCAGAAAGATCGAGAAAGATACGGGTGAGCAACTCTAATGCCAAGACCAAAAGAGTGATTGAAACGATCGCGCTCAACCAAGAACGACGGCGGACTCTTCTGCGTTTGGTAAAAATTCTTTTTTCTTTGACTTTAGACCTAAACATAACATTAGAATTCTTGTGAAACATTTTCTGCAATTTTTTATTTAGTCTGGAACAATTGGTCTAATTTAACTGTTTCTATAGTTCCCTTTTAAACGCCAAAAATTTAGTTTCAGACTATATAAGTTTTTATAATCTGTCTATATTGTCAACACTGTGATAAATTTACCAAAGCAAAGATTCTGATGGTCAAATTTTATTTTGAGGCATATTTTCGATCCATAGTTAAGCCAAGTATGTTCAAAATAGCAATGTTGTCAAGCAAATCACCTTTCGTTATTTATGACCTATAAATTATTGTTTGTCTGTTTGGGTAATATCTGTCGCTCCCCTGCCGCTGAGAATATAATGAATCACCTCATTCAAGAAGCTAATTTAACCGACAAAATCACCTGCGATTCTGCGGGAACTTCGGGATACCACGTGGGGGCAATACCAGATCGACGGATGAATGATGCTGCCCGCAAACGAGGTCTAGATTTACAAGGGCAATCTCGAAAATTAAAACCGACCGATCTCCAAAACGTTGACCTAATCTTAGCGATGGATCGGGAAAATTACCATGATATTTTATATCTAGATCGAGAGGGAAAATACGAAGCTAAAGTGCGGCTGATCTGCGACTTTGCCACCCACAAAAGCGATCGAGAAGTCCCTGACCCATATTATGGAGGTCAAGATGGTTTTGATTATGTGATCGATCTTTTATTTGATGCCTGTAGCGGATTACTAGAGTACGTAGTTAATTCTCCAGAGTATCTAGTTAGGACATAAATAATACAATGTTACAGTAATCATCCAATCGAGAATTATCTCCGTTATCAATCAAGGCGCAATGAATCGATTTAACTTTAAGGTACTCAAGCGATTTTGGTCACTGGCGAAGCAGTACTGGTTCGGCAATGAGAAAAAGGGGGCTTTGAGTTTACTAGCTCTTTTATTTATCTTGCTCGTTGCTTATACTCAGCTTAGTGTGTTGCTAAATCAACAGCAGGGAAATATTATTTCGACCCTTTCTGCCAAAAACTCCGAGGAATTTTCTCAGACGATCCGAACTTTTTTTATAATTCTGGTTCTTTACGTTCCACTATTTGCAGGATTTCGTTATCTTCAGGGCATATTAGGTAACTATTGGCGTAAATGGTTAACTTATAATTTTCTGGACCGTTATTTTAGTCGGCGAGCCTTTTATGAACTAGGAAATTTCAATCTCGATATTGATAACCCTGACCAGAGAATTGCCGAAGATATTAAAGGTTTTACCGTAGATTCTCTTAGCTTTCTGCTGGCGATAGTTAGCTCTATTTTTCAAGTAATTGCCTTTAGCATCGCTTTATGGCAAATTTCTCGTACTTTAGTCTATATTTTAATCGTCTATTCCGTATTTGGTACTCTCGTTGTCTTGGGAGTATTTGGCAGAAAATTAGTCAAGATAAATTTTGACCAAATCAAGAAAGAAGCAAATTTTCGATTTGGCTTAGTCAGGATCAGAGAGAATTCAGAATCGATCGCTTTTTATCAAGGAGAAAATCAGGAATCTCAAAGCCTCAAGCGCAAATTTGACGAAGCTTTTCGTAACTTTAATTTGCTAGTGCTTTGGGAACAAATATACCTGGGCTTATTTACTCATGCCTATGATTTTTTTCCCTATGTACTTCCTGCTTTGGTAGTTGCCCCTCAAGTTCTTGCTGGCGATCTGGCAGTGGGGAAAGTAACCGAAGCGATCGGTGCTTTCGCAATTATATTTCGCTCGCTAAATTTTATTGTGGAACGATTCCAAGATTTAACTGCTTTTGCCGCTAGTGTCGATCGTCTAGCGACTCTGAGAGAATATTTAGACAATCCCAAGATAAAGCTCAATAAAGATATTCTAGAATATCCTAAAATCAGTACTATTCAACAAGATCGTCTGACACTTAAGGATTTAACTTTACAAACTCCCAACTATCAAAGAACCCTAGTTAGTAACTTGTCAGTTCATTTGCCAGAAGGAGAAGGGTTATTAATTACGGGGGCGAGTGGCTGTGGAAAAAGCTCTTTATTAAGAGCGATCGCTGGCTTATGGAACTCAGGTACAGGAGCTATTTATCGCCCCGAACTGGCTGAAATGCTCTTTCTACCCCAGAAACCCTATATGATTCTGGGTACTTTACGAGAACAGCTAATCTATCCCCATGATGAGTTAGATATCTCTAATCATGAGCTTGATAATGCCCTGAGAGCAGTAAATTTAGCCGATTTAGCCGAACGTTCGGGTGGTTTTGAGGTCGAGAAAGATTGGAATGAGGTTTTATCCTTGGGGGAACAGCAAAGATTAGCCTTTGCTCGAATTTTAATCAATAAACCCCAGTATGTAGTTCTCGATGAAGCTACTAGTGCGTTGGATATCAGCAACGAGTCCAGCCTTTATCAATATTTGCTAGATACTAACACCACTTTTGTCAGTGTTGGTCATCGAACCAGTTTGGTTAAGTACCATCAATGGTTATTGGAAATGCAGTCAGGGGAACGGTGGAAATTACAGGAAAACCAGTAGAGACACGAAATATTTCGCGTCTCTACAAAATTGTTACTTTGGCAGATAGGTCTTCAAGAAATTGTTGGCGATTGAATTGATAATCTGAACCCAGAAACCCGATTAATCTTTCGGTATCTTCTAAGGCATTTTGCAGACAGGTAGATGCCCCTGGAGAAGGAGTAATGTTAAAAATAATTTTGTCCCCAACAATTTTTGCTTCGCCCATTTCTAATGCTTTATTATTTAGATTAACTATCTGGGGTCTAACTCCTCCATATCTTTTGGCATAGGTGAGATCCTTGAGCTTAATCGAAGGAATTAT
>CAVRWR010000081.1:0-8297 GCA_963724445.1 uncultured cyanobacterium
TCCTGCAGGTGTCCACTAGACGAGATACGGAATGCTTCTCCATATATTCCGACATGTCGATCCGAATGATGGCTTCTTGAGTATCAAACAAACTTTGCGCCAAGGCTTTTGCCAACTCAGTTTTACCCACTCCTGTAGGACCAAGGAAAATGAAGCTAGCAGTAGGGCGTTGGGGATCGGCTAGTCCCGCGCGAGATCTCTGGATAGAATCAGCCACAGCAGTTACGGCCTCTTCTTGTCCGATCACTCGTTCGTGGAGTTCTGCCTCTAAGTTAAGTAGCTTAGATTTTTCTGATTCAATGAGTTTTCTCAGAGGTATACCAGTCCATTTGGCAATAATTTCGGCGATATCCGACTCTAAAACTTCTTCCCGTAATAATGACTTGCCTGTAGTTTGTCTTTCCGCTAGTTTTTGCTCAACATCTACCGCCTGCTGCTGTAGCTGAGTCAATTTACCATAGCGCAGTTCAGCAGCACGATTGAGGTCATAATCTCGTTCTGCCTGCTCGATTTCAAGGTTAATGGCGTTTATTTCTTCTTTGAGATTACGAATCTGATCGATTACTTCTTTTTCTGACTGCCATTGAGCATTGATCTCTGACTGTTCTTCTTTTAAATTAGCCAATTCTTTTTCTAGCTTGGCTAATCTCTCTTGAGAAATCGGATTATCTTCTTTTTCCAAAGACAACCTTTCCATTTCTAGCTGAAGAATTTTGCGATCGACTTCATCTAACTCTTCAGGCTTGGAAGTAATTTCCATCTTAAGTTTAGCCCTTGCCTCATCCACCAGGTCGATTGCCTTGTCGGGTAAAAAGCGATCGCTGATATAGCGGTTGGATAAAGTAGCCGCAGCAACTAAGGCTGTATCGGTGATGGATACTCCATGATGCCCTTCGTAACGCTCTTTTAATCCGCGTAAGATCGAAATAGTGTCAACTACGTTTGGTTCGTCTACTAGTACCGACTGGAAGCGTCGTTCTAAAGCTGCGTCTTTCTCAATGTACTTACGATATTCATCTAGGGTGGTAGCACCAATACAGCGTAATTCTCCTCGCGCCAACATCGGCTTGAGCAAGTTTCCTGCATCCATTGAACCCTGGGCTGCACCTGCACCAACAACAGTATGGATCTCATCCACAAACAAAATTATATTACCTTCAGACTCGGTAACTTCTTTCAGGACTGCTTTTAGGCGTTCTTCAAACTCTCCTCGTAGTTTGGCACCAGCAATCAAAGCACCCATGTCCAGCGCCACTACTAGGCGATCGCGCAAGGACTCAGGAACATCACGGTTAATAATTCGCTGTGCTAGTCCTTCAACAATGGCTGTTTTACCTACACCTGGTTCACCAATCAAGACGGGGTTGTTTTTTGTCCGACGAGAAAGAATTTGAATCGTACGGCGAATTTCTTCGTCTCGACCGATCACGGGGTCTAATTTACCCTGACGCGCCAGTTGAGTTAATTCCCGTCCGTATTTCTCTAACGCCTGATATTTTCCTTCGGGATTTTGGTCGGTTACTTTTTGTTTGCCGCGCACCTGTTTAATAATGTCCTTGAGTTTGTTTTCTGTTAAAGCAAATTCTTTAAATAGTTTACGTCCAAAACGTTCGTCCTGAGCGAAACCTAAAACTAGATGTTCAATGGAAATATAGTCATCGCCAAACTCAGTACGATACTTTTCAGCACGGTCTAATAGACTATCTAAACTACGCCCTAAGAATACGCTTCCGTTGGTGTTACTTACCTTTGGCTGGCTGCTGATAAACTGATCGACTTGATCGCGCAGAGATTGGACACTAATGTCAGCCTTGTTAAAAATACTGCTAGCTAATCCTTCTTCTGTAATCAGGGACTTGAATAGGTGTTCCGTTTCCACCTGCTGGTGCTGATTCTCTTTCGCAATATCTTGGATATTGGCGATCGCCTGCCAGGCTTTTTCCGTGAACTTCTGGGGGTTATTTGGTTGCATATTTTACTTCTCTCTTAACTAAGGAATGGAAAGCTGGGATTAAATATAAAAATTCAATTGATTAATTGGTTGAAAATACGTTGATATTAGCCGTAGTTGAGCATGGTTGTGTGGTTATGCATAAAACCTGCATTGGGACCTAGCTAGACTACCTTACTTAGCTTTACCTAAAACTAATCTGATCTCATTGTAACGAGAACATAACTGCCTAGTTAGGTAGGATACCCCAACCACTCAATTCTGGTTTTCCTACAGAGAACTTGGTTTCCAGATGATACTTAACAACTACTAAAGAAGGAATAAAACTGATTGATTATTACTTACTGACGTTACGCAGTCAAACGAGATTTCAATAGTTTCAGTTGTTAGTTGAGAACGGAATATCAGTAGTTCAAGACCTCATGTGCGTAACATCAGTTACTTATTTAAAAGAGTTCAATTGATAGTACGTAGTTCCATAAAAATAGCTAAAAACATACTTTTACTCAGCTCAATATCTAGAATTTTAGGCTTACTCTCTCTAAAACACACATAAATTCTATTGTCTAAGCCAAATTGCTGAAAATTTAAGCAATATATAAACCCTCAATAATTTTCGGCTAAAATACACCAAGAAAATATAATACAATCGCCAAATATTAAAATTTATAGCTTGTATATGATTTATTGTAGAAGTTATGATCGTTCTGGACCATGATTACAATCTTAGCTGTAGATGATCGAGATAGCGGACTTCATTTACTTCAATCGATTTTTAGCAACATTTCACACATATCTTTAATTGGCTTAGCGAGTAACGGACAAGAAGCAGTCGCCATGGTTCGTAGGTATCATCCAGATATTGTCGTCATGGACATCAAAATGCCGATCATGGATGGGATTGAGGCAACCAAAATTATCAACCAGCAGTTTGACCAAACTAAAGTCGTACTATTTACTGGTTATGACGATAGGCACATAAGATGCAAAGCGATTCAAGCAGGAGCAAATGCTTTTGTTAACAAAAATCATCTGGAAAGTCTTAACCAAGTAATAAGTTTAGTCGTTAGAGGATATGAATATTTTCAGTTTGAGCAGATACCTAATAGCTTCAATGAGTCTCTAACTAATTTAATCTAAATAAACCCAAAATTCACCTGGGAAAAATGAAAAATAAATGAGATAAAAGTGAGAAGAATATGATGTAAAGATTTAACTAAACTCAGTTATACTTAGACACATTATCATTCATCTTCTATCTCTAAAATAAATGTTGAAGATTGTTTTTATTAGTTTAGGTTTAGCTGCCGATGCTTGTGCAGTTTCTCTCAGCAGTGGATTATTAATCAGACATTTAAAATTCAATAAAGCTTTGAAAATTGCTTTGTTTTTTGGTGTATTTCAAGGAGCGATGCTTTTGCTTGGTTGGTCATTAGGATTGGGTTTTAGAGAACCATTGTCAAAAATAGATCATTGGGTTGCTTTCAGTTTATTGTGTTTTCTTGGAGGCAAGTTGATTTATGAATCTTTTCAATTAGAAAGTAATTTTAAACCCTTTAATCCTCTGGATTTTTACACTCTTTTAGGATTAGCGATCGCAACTAGTATAGACGCGTTGGCTGTGGGTATTGGCTTTTCAGTGTTAAAAGTATCTATTTTATTATCTGCTAGCTTGGTTGGTTTTATCACATTTTTATTGTCTTTTTTGGCTGTTTATATAGGTCATGGTTATGGAGACTTATTTAAGAACAAGGTGGAAATAGCTGGTGGTTTATTACTAATCTTTTTTGGCTGTAAAATTTTGCTGGAACATCTGGCAATAATTTGAAAATATTATAGCCATGCTAATTAAATAAATTAGTATTTAATAGCTTCTACTGCCGTAACTAAAGCATAAACTTTCCCGACAATTCCGCTGTATCTAATAACGTTTGGCTTTTGAGTAAATAATTTTGCGATCGCTGCTTCAACAAATGCTTCAATAAAATCTAGTTTGCCCTCTTAAAATGCGAGCAAAATAAATGTTTTTTTAGATAAAAATTGCCAAATTTTGCAAAGTTATTGATAATCTTTAGCTATACTTGTGATGCTCTAAAAATAGAACGATAAAAGTAAAGTAATGAAAGCTGCAAAAATACGTCAATGGCATCGTTGGCTTGCCCCAATTATGGTTTTACCAATCTTATTAACTTTAATTACGGGAATCGTCTATCAGATTGGCGATCTTGGAGGTTTTGAAGATCGGGTTAGTTGGGCAATTCGTTGGCACAAAGGGGATTTCGGCTTCATGGATTTTCAAAAGAGTTACCCTTTTCTCAACGGAATTGGCTTGTTGTTTTTGGTGACAACAGGCAACTTCACTGTTTTTTGGAAGATGTGACGAAAGTGGCTACTTAAAGGAGTTAGTAATTAGCTAGGTATATGCTTTAGGTCTTGATGTCTTGAAAAAAGATCTAAACCTTTCATCCGCTTGTATATCACTGCACTGTCAATGCGTATTAAAGTTGGAGGTATACCCTTGATTTTATCAATGACTCATTGGCGATTTCGCAGTAAAGACAGTCCTAATTTATGGTATAAACATGTTTCTAATTGGCGTTCTAACTTTAAGCTCGAAATGATTAAGCAATGGCTATCATCTCTCCATTTGCTTAAAGTTTAGAAATGCTATTTTGATTACTATTATCTCAGCTTGGATGATTTCGTTGATTAAAGAATTTGATTGATTAAATAGTTAGTTACTAAATTGATAATTTCGCGATCGCTGCTTCGATAAATGCTCTAGTATTGCCTGTTTGAGATCTAGCTGAGGAAAATTAGGACTGCGATCAACTTCAATACCTTGTCAGCTTAATGTTCTGGTGGAGGAGTCACAATTTCTAATTAATTCCAGCAGCATTAATCTCCCCTCGCAAGAATATTCTTCCTAAAACAATAGAGATGCATCGTTGCAATACACCTCTATTTAACATGGATAAAGTAGGACAAGGGATTAACCGACTGTTCCTTCTAACTTCAGACTCAATAACTTATCTGCTTCGGCAGCAAACTCCATTGGTAGTTCGTTTAATACGTCTTTACAAAAACCACTTACCAACATCGAAACCGCATCTTCTTCGGAAATACCCCGTTGAGCAAAGTAGAATAACTGTTCTTCACCAATTTTGGCGGTAGATGCCTCATGTTCTACCTTGGCTGTATTATTGTCTACTTGAATGTAAGGAAAAGTATTAGCTTCGGCATTATCGCCAATTAACATCGAGTCGCATTGGGAGTAGTTACGCGCACCAGTCGCTTTGTTCCCAATTTTAACTAAGCCGCGATAGCTACTCTGAGAATCTCCTGCGGAGATGCCTTTAGAAATGATTGTGCTGCGGGTATTTTTGCCGATGTGAATCATCTTAGTTCCCGTATCAGCCTGCTGCTTATTATTAGTCAAGGCGATGGAATAAAATTCACCGACTGAGTTATCCCCTACTAAAACACAGCTAGGATATTTCCAGGTAATTGCTGAACCAGTTTCTACCTGTGTCCAGGAAATTTTAGAGTTAACTCCTTTACACAAGCCACGCTTGGTCACAAAATTATAAATTCCACCTTTGCCGTTTTCATCTCCTGCAAACCAATTTTGCACCGTAGAGTATTTAATTTCGGCATTATCTAAAGCTACTAACTCTACTACCGCGGCATGAAGCTGATTGGTATCAAACATCGGCGCAGTACAGCCTTCAAGATAGCTAACGGAAGCACCTTCTTCGGCCACAATTAAAGTACGTTCAAATTGTCCTGTATCACCATCGTTAATCCGAAAATAAGTCGAGAGTTCCATCGGACAGGTTACGCCTTTGGGAATAAAAACAAACGAACCATCACTAAACACGGCAGAATTTAAGGCAGCGAAATAATTATCGGCTACAGGAACAACACTGCCCAAATATTTCTTAACTAATTCAGGATGTTCTTCTACTGCTTCGGAAATTGAGCAAAAGATCACGCCATCTTCAGCTAATTTTTCTTTAAAAGTTGTACCGATCGAAACACTATCAAAAATGGCATCTACTGCCACATTACTTAATCTTTTTTGTTCGGATAAAGAAATACCTAGTTTCTCAAAGGTTTCTAAAATCGCTGGATCTACTTCATCTAAACTATCTTTTTTTTCCTGCTTTTTCTTGGGTGCAGAATAATAGATAATATTTTGATAGTCGATCGCCGGATAATTTACATGAGACCATTCAGGTTCGCTCATCTTCAGCCATTGACGATAGGCTTTGAGACGAAACTCTAGCATAAATTCTGGCTCATTTTTTTTGGCCGAAATCAGACGGACAACATCTTCGCTCAAACCACGAGGAATCTGTATCGGTTTCAATGTCGGTAACAAAACCGTATTTGTAGGGCTGATTGACTAGAGTTTTAACGGTGGCACTCATGATGAGAAATTAAATAGACTGTGTTCTTAATGATGTTTGAGAATTTTCAAAGCGGTGACTGGTAGATTTTAGTTACAGCTTCGCTAGAATTGACTTAAAATTGGTTTGACGAAATATTTCGTCTGAGTTTAACAACAAGTTTGTTGTTTAAGTATACTGTTATTGTAGGTTACATTAGCAATAAGTTTATTGTTTAAGCCGAATAAATTTGGCTAAACTCGATTATTTTTCAAAGCATTTTCAAAATAGTTCCTAGGACGATGACGACCACTGGTTTACCGTCTACTAAACACAATATTCTCCAGGCTCTATTGAGGCACGGTCAAGCAGCAGCAGGACAGCTATCTCAAGACCTAGAGTTGAGTACTCAAGCGATTCGTCGCCACCTAAATGAATTAGAAGCTGATGGTATGATCGAATATCATTCTGTACAGCAGGGCATGGGCAGACCACAACATTTATATCAGCTTAGTAGTGCTGGACGCGATCGCCTGAGTCCACAGAAATACAGTGAATTCGCCGTTAGTTTTTTAAATACCCTAGCCGAAACAGTAGGTCAAGAGCAGGTTAGTTTAGTCTTGGAAAAGCAGTGGCAGCGCAAAGCAGCAGAATACCGCGATCGCTTAGGGAACGGCAATCTTCAGCAACGGATTGCGAAATTAGTACAGTTAAGGCAAGAAGAAGGCTATATGGCAGAGGTCCATCAGGCATCTGCCAAGCAGAAGCAGGGATTTATTTTAGTAGAGCATAACTGCGCTATTTCTGATGTAGCCGAATCCTATCCCAGCATTTGTGGACACGAACTAGAAATGTTTGCTGCGGTATTGCCAGACTGTATTGTGCAACGGACTCAGTGGATTAATGATGGTGAACATCACTGTGGATATTCAATCGAGGCAAAGTAAATAAAGTTTTTGAGCGCGAAACAATCAAAACGGAACATAGTAGATCGAGCATGGAAAAAATCCTGATTGAATTTATCAACACGCTTGATTCTTCTTTCAAAAAAATACAGGCAGAAGCAGGTAGCACGGCTGGAATTACACAGCTAACTATTAGTCAGTTTCAATATATTGAAGCCATACATGAACTGGAAAAACCGACAGTTACGAAAGTTGCTAACCAGCTAGCGATCGCTTAGACATTAATCTCAGAACAAACGGCAGATGACAATATTTGGCGCTTTATTAAGAAACTTTGCAAATTCGTAAAGATATTATAGTTACTTCTGCCTAGTGGTGGTGCGATTACACCAGATCGAGATAATCTGAGTGAAGCAGTTTTAAATTTAATTTTAATCTCCTCATGACCGCCATAAATACCAATCCCACCAAAAATCAACCTTCAAAACCTCCTGCTGACTCAAAAGAAAGGGTAAGTCAGTTTATGAAACAGCTACAGGATGAAATTTGTGCTGGCTTAGAATCAGTCGATGGTGGCAAATTCCAGGAAGATAGCTGGGAGAGAGAAGAAGGCGGTGGCGGGCGATCGCGTGTATTGACCAATGGCGGTATTTTAGAACAGGGTGGGGTTAATTTCTCGGAAGTATGGGGTAGTCAGTTGCCTCCTTCAATTCTTAAACAGCGTCCAGAAGCGGAAGGACATGGGTTCTATGCTACAGGAACTTCAATGGTCTTGCATCCCCGTAGTCCTTATCTTCCTACAGTTCATTTGAACTATCGCTACTTTGAGGCGGGACCCGTATGGTGGTTTGGCGGTGGTGCAGATCTAACTCCCTACTATCCTTTTGCCGAAGATGCTGCTCATTTTCATCGGACATATAAAGCAAGTTGCGATCGCCATCATCCCGAGTATCATTCTGTATTTAAGTACTGGTGCGACGAGTATTTTTATCTCAAACATCGTAATGAAACCAGAGGCGTAGGAGGATTATTCTTTGACTATCAAGACGG
>CAVRWR010000082.1:0-23295 GCA_963724445.1 uncultured cyanobacterium
GCTATATTCTGGCAAATACTCTCAATGTATGTTGGGCATTTCTGTTTCTATTTTTTCGATATATTCTGATTTTTTGTGAAAACTGGCATGGTCGAGAATTATTACTATTTTTGCCCCTTTTTTCTCAAAGTCTTCTCTTTTATTTCCCGCTTCAACCCCTTCAGTAATTATCTCTTGATAAAATATTTTTAGAACTTCATAAAAATTTTTACTATTACTTTTATTCAGAAAATCCACAAATCTTTTCTGGTCTGAGTATCGTAATGCACCCATGACATTGACTCTACCTTTTCTTCTATCTCCTCTCACTTTTTTTCGCTTTCCTTTTAGACACCAATTTTTTCTTCTAATGACTCTTAAACTAAATCCCGACTCATCCCAAAACCATACCTGTAAGCGATTAGGAGTTTCTTTTTCTATTTTAAAATACTCGGCTATTTTCTTTTTAAAAGCTTCTCTTTTTTGCGGATTTCTTTGAGACTCTCAGCTATATTTAGCCCAGAGGTAAACGTACTTTTTTCTTGATAAAATTCTCCTTACTTGCGAGCCACTTAACTTAATTCCTGTTTTTTCTTCTAAATATGTTGCTAATCTTTGTGCCGACCATCTACCAAATTCAGATCCTAATTCTTGTGGCTCTTTGTCAACTGTCTCTAATAATATTTCTATATATTTTTCTGTGGCTTTTTGATGATTGCCTTTCATTCTTTCATCTTTAAGGCTATCTAACTTATCTGGCTCTCCATGTACACACCAATAACATACTTTGTTTTTTGAACAACCAATAAAATTAGCTATTTCTGGTTGTGTTTTTCCATCATTTAGCAATAACAAAATTAATATTCTCTCTCTAATGTCTCCATTTTTTTCTCTTTTTAGAGCTTTTTGTAATTTTTCTTTTTGTTCTGATGTTAGATGATTTTTGGCTGGCATCTGATTCTGCGATCGCCTCAGCAATCGCTCTTTTAAAACACTGTTATTATACTAATTTAAAGGCTTAACAGCTTAAACACCGATATGATATTTACTTGGTATTCTGAACTAGTCAAAAAAGACTGTAAATGTCGCTTAAGAATCTACAAAATTACTTTAGACCATTTTGTAGTAATTGTTGACGAATTACCTGACAATCTTGGTCTTGGGATTAGTACAGAAGCCTCAAAGTTGATTAATTTGGTCTGTTATCAATTTGGCATGGCTTCATATAAAGTAATGTGGGTGGAACATTATCCTGCTGGGTATCTTGAGAATGATGAAACTTATCATGTAGTGATGCAGGAATTGAGTGCAGTTTCTTCCAAAAGAATCAAAAAACAAAAACTTGAAGTGTTACTTGGAGTTCAAATTTAACTTTCTGTATTAGTCGCCACTAAAAATGTAAAGTATTGTTTTCATTTCTTTAGAAATAATCCCACACCACTTGAAAATGTTAGTAACCAGAATCGTAATTTCTCTCTTCTAGCCAGCTCAAATTAAGTTAGGCTGTTTAAGTAATATTTTTTAACTTTAATAATTTCCAACTTCTTGTCTTGTCATTACAAGAGGTTGTTTTTTTTCTGAGAGCTAGTTAGTAAGTCTAATCGGATAGAGATGTTTATACCCTCCCATTTTCTAGAAGTTCCTGGCATCAATGAATCCATTGATATCTGATGACTCATAAATGTTAGAGAATTCCAGCGTTACCCAATCCTAAAATAATTCCCGCTCCTATAATATGCCCTAAACTAGTAGTTGCGAGCAATTCAGGAATACCAAAACCAGCCCATACTTCTGGTTTTGGTATTGGTAAATCTGGTCCTTGTCCTGAATTTTGAATCGCATAGCGACCTATAACGATCGCAAATATATTAGAAAAAATCATGATGATGGCGACGGATCTATTCCAATCAATAGTGCTAGGAGTGGAGTGAGCCGCCAAGATTAAAGTAGATATCATGTAAGTGTAAACCCTCTAGTTGTTTGTGCTTTTTAGTAGATGTTGGAAGTTTAATTTAATCAGCTCCCACTGAAGGCTTAAAGTGAAATGATTCCCCAAGCAGCTAAGGCTACAGCAATCGTACCTAATCCCAGAATACCTGCACCCGCAAAAGTAATAATTTTGCCCACCAATAACACTTGTGCTGGTGGGAGATAGGGTTCGCTGCTCTCAATATCGCCAAAGAAATATCCTAAATCTTCCAGGACAGCACGATGATCCTCTCCATAGCGTGACATCCGCTCAAAGGGTAATTCGCCACTAGCTCGTTGGGGTAGAATCCGCCGACGCTGATAGGGAACGGTATCGTAGCCAAAGTTATCTAGATATTCTTCGCTATCGAGCAAAGTATCGACAAATCCCTGTAAACCTTTCGTTGCTAAGACAATTGACCAAGCTAGTTTTTCCTGTTCTTGATACACATCCCGTCCCAGAATTCGCTGTACGCACATCTGCACGAAGCGATAGTTATTATTAACTTCATAGTTGCGTCGGCGGAAGGAATCGGCAAGAACTAATCCTCGAATAAAATCTCGCACCGTAATCTGACCATTTCTTAACTGAGATTCCAGTTCCCGTTGGCGATTGCTGCGAAGCATCTGTTGTTCGTGGAATACCTGACGATAGGCAGCATGAATCAGTTCGTCCATCCCACTAGGAGATAATAGATTTTCACTGTTATAGATTGTAGGTTGTTCCTCCCCTGAAATCTCATAGCCAGCAACACGATGATTTTGGCTAGTGGGGGAATACTCAAGTAAGGGAATAGCCATAAAAGTTATAGTTTCAACTTGATTATCTAAAGAATTAATGATTTATCAATCATATATTTACAGTAGGTTTTTTCTTGACAGTTATTGACTTAATTTAGTCAATTTTTACAAAAAGTTACTATGATTGGGCTTTTTTAGCCATTTTCCTGTTAAATTCCTACTTCTACGAACATTAACTTCTGTAAAAGATCGGCGACAGTAGGTATCAAGGGAACTTATTCTAGGTTTTAAGATTATTAAAAAATCAGTTTATTTATAGAACTTATCTTCTCGCACGCGAGCGCATTTTTCGGCTCGCTGAGGGGAAATAAATCGAGGGTATTTTTATGGATATGAATTTTGTCAAATATAAATCTTGTCCTAAATGTGGCACTAAAACAAGATATAAAAACATTATTGAATTGTATGAAGTAAAGGATATGTACGCCCTGTGGACTTGTTCCAAATGCAGGGTAATCGCATTTAAATTAGATTGACCTAATGTCCAAAACCTAGGACAAATTTTCCACAATACATCTTATTTTTGGTTCCATTCGCGTCATGACGGATTTTCAGAACACGGAAATGACTCCTAAAATTGCAGTAATTCTCATTGGGAAATAAATAAGGTGAAATCAGGAATTTAAAATGGAGTTATGTTCGCGTAGATGACTCCGCGAACTAGTTCGTATTTACTCATGATGACGCGAATGGTGAGACCAATACCTTGAGTAGAAAGTCATTGTCCATGGCGGCACGGTAGCGTTTCATAGCAATACTTTGCTTGGACGGTTCTCGTTTAAGTAAATTGAGCGACAAGCGCCGCAAAAGCCCCATATTCTCTGGTGCATGACCGGTACGAAGACGGTTGTGGTCTTCCCCAAAGGTGACATCTAACACCCAGTGGAGACTATTTTCAATCCCCCAATGGGAGCGGATCGCCCTCGCCAAAACAGTGGCATCGGCTGCTAAGCTAGTGATGTAGAAACACACTTCTGTGGTCGTTTGATTCCAAAGATGTCGTTCTCGTTTGACCATCACCACACTGGTTAACCCTTTCCACTTGGCTCGATTAGATAAATCAGGTAATTGGCTAATGGGGACCGCCCACACTTGCCGATGTTCAATCCGATGATGACCAGCTTCTGTATACTCGCTATAGCTAAACTCAATCCCTGCCCATTGGCTTTCTTCAGCCGCTTTAAAGAATGCCTCCACACCCTTGTGAAGCTTGCCTTGATTCCCTTTGAGCGCCAGGATATAGTCCCCACCTTGGTCGATGATTTGGGCAGCGATATGACGCTGGGTTCCCATGGCATCTAGGGTGATAATCGCACCCTGAATATCCAGTAGGTTCAGAAGCTCGGGAATGGCCGTAATCTCATTCGACTTGCTCTCTACCCGTTGTTGGGCCAACACTAGATGATGTTCTGAAGCCCAGGCACTCACCGTATGTAAGGCTTTGAGTTGCTTCTCTCGGTCATAGGAGCCACGGGCTGTTTTGCCATCTATGTTGATGAGCTTAATCTCTAGTTGGTCAGCAATATGTTGCACCCAATTCAAGAAGCACTCATGTAACTGCTGGGGGTCAATCAACGCCAAGACCCTGGAAAAGGTATCGTGAGAGGGAATACCATGGGGCAACTCCAAAAACGTCTCTAACCATTGCTGTTTCGCTTTGCCATAGGTTTCAACCGCCACCATATTATCTGCCCCAGAGAGAACTGCCAAGATGGAGATGGCCAAGATATCGACCAGTAAATGCTTGGGCTCCCGTTTGACTCTCGGGTCATCCAAGACCTCAAACTGCTTCACCACACTACGTTTAAGCTTTTTAATCGTGGCGCAAGGGGGAGATGAGGGAGGAGTACCGAAACCTTTTGACATGAGGATTGAGAGAATGGAAAAGAAACTAATTTAATCTTTATTCAGTGTCCTTGATTCAAGGAGGGTTGTCTAGTCCGATTACTGACCAGTTGAACGTCTATTTTGTCAAGTACAATTTATACAAAATAGCTGCGATTACCCTGGTTCCAAATGTGGTGTCAAAGAAAGAATCTCGAATGATGAATTGATTATTCGCTGTCGTTCCAAGAGTAAATCTTCCAGTCTGAAAGCATAGTGTCGTTAGGAAAAACATTAAATAGTATCGTTAGACAAAATATTAATTTAAATTACGATTTTTCGGCAATTAATGCCTTAATTTCGGTATAATTGAAGCGATAATAAAAACGCTAGCAACTATCAACACAATAAATCGCTAGCATTTAATATACTGCCCCCAAGTTTTGAATTGCGTCTTGCTTGGGGGCTAATATTTTCTAATGAGCGATCTAATTAAGGTTCAGAACTCTTCTGATTAACTCGACGGTATCAGTCATAGGCTGACTACCGTTTACAGGAGCTTGAGTGAGTTTAGGCTTGTTTGCCATAAGCTGCTCTTGTAATCTGGGTTTATTACCATCCTTGCCAGCTTTATCGCTAGTAGAAGTACTATCAAGCATTTCCAACATATTGGTATAACCTAGAAGACTTTTACCAGTTAGAGTGTTATAGCCACGATAGTAAGGCACTATATGCTCGCCAAAAGCCTCTTGATATTCTTCGCTATCAACATAGTCATCAATATCAGCTTCATAACCTTGACTATCTAATATTTGACTGTGATAGAGAGTTTCTTGATAGCCATCAGGAGCGCGTCCTAGAAGGTGTTTGAAATTTAGTTCGTGGGAGCGATAGCGGGGACAGTTATTAATAAAACGGGATTGATACAATTCTGATTTTGCCAATCTGCGAACAAACTCGCGGACGGTAATATTGCCTTGTTTTAATTGAGACTCAGCAACAGTGAATCGTTCGCTTTCCATCACATAAGCGTTACCTAAAACCTGCTTGTATAAAGCTCTAATGGCTAGTTCGGCATCTTGTGATGAACCACCAGGAATAAATTTAATGGTGGTGGAGTCAACTAGAGTCCGATATTCGTTCTGATTGATAATTGCTCTTTGAGTTTGTGATAAAGACTGATATGTGGGGTATTCGCTGGGAGTTAATTTACGAGAGGGTTTGGCTTGAATTGGAGCCAAACTATTGGAGCTTATATTGCTAGTATTAGGAGTAACTTTGGCAAGAGATGAAATTTGATTAGAGCGATCGCTCAAGAGATTACTATCTAACTGAGTATAAACCTTGTTAGATATTGATTTATCGCTACTAGATGCACCTGGTAACAATTGAAAAGAACGAGTATATCCTGTAAGTTCCTTGCCTGTTTGGGTTTGATATCCGCGATAGTAAGGAACTATATTTTGTCCCGAAATTCTGGGTATATTCATCACTATCGAAATAGGAATCGATTTCTGCCTCAAAACCTTTTTCTGCCAAGATCTGAATATGTTGGGATATTTCTGCTGAATTTTCAGGAGAACGACCGAGTAAGTGTTTGAAGTTAAGTTCAATCGCTCTTAGATTAGTACAATTCTCTAAGAATAAAGCACGATAACGTTCAGATTTAGCTAACTGACGAATAAATTCCAGCACGGTAATTTGACCGCTGCGGAGTTGAGATTCAGCTTGAGGTGATTTTTCGCTCTCCATGAGATGAGTATTACCAAATACTTGTTTGTATGCTGCTCGAATAACTAAATCTTGTTGAGTAACTGAATCACCAGCAACTAGTTCTATGGGAAGATTATCAGCAAAAGCATTAGTATAAACTTCACTGACTGAAGGTATTACAACTACTGGAGCAATTTGTTGCGCCATAAAGCTACCAAATCCAATAGTTTTGGCAGTTTCAAGTTCTAAGGACTTAAAAGCTATGCTGACTTTTACCGCTAAGTCTGAAATGCAGACTACAAAAACACAATAGTCTTGAGGTAGTTCTGAAGGTATAGTGAAGAAAATTGGGAGAGTAGAGGTCAAAAAATGTTGGAATGGTGGGTCAAAAATTTTGCCAGTTGTCAATTGGGAGACGAACGTTTAAACAACAGAGCTTTCTCGATTGGGAAAACTTTGAGTCAGGGATTTGGAAAAGCGTTCTCAGAAGTATTTTCTGGAGCCAGAGAGTTGAAAAGGGGTTATGAATTTTTGCCAACTCAAAAACAGACTTTGGCAAGATAATCGAGCCACACTGTCAGATGACAACTGCCGCAGTAGAGGAATATGATGTGATCTTATCGGTAGGAGATACGACCTTTCTCGATTATCGCAGCATTAAGGTGACTCGGGAAGGCTATGGTCCGACAGGGAATGGTGGAAATGGTTTAATTCTGCATAGTGCCTTGGCCATTGAACCAGAACAAGGACAAACCTTGGGTTTACTTTGGCAAAAACTGTGGAATCGGGAACACAAGCCCAAGCCTCCTCAAGATGAAACTCCACAGCAGAAAAAACAAAGACAAGCCAGTGCCAGAAAAGCAGCCCGTCAAAAACCTTTTAGCGAGAAAGAATCTTACAAATGGGTAGAAGCGCTCTGTGCTGTGGACAAGCAAGTAGAAGCGAATACAAAAGTAATTCATGTCTTTGACCGAGAAGGAGATATTGCCGAAGTCTTTGACCAAGTTCGTCAACTGCGACATACAGGAGTTCTAGTCAGAGCTGCCCATAACCGCAGTTTAGACCAAAACAGTGAACGGCTCTGGTCCAAGATGGAGTCTTTACCCATTTGTTTTGAACTTCAAATCGATGTTCCTGCCACGGCTAACCGTAAAGCGCAGAAAGCCAAACTAGCGGTAAGATTTAGTCAGGTTAACCTGCGAACTCCTTATCGCTTTGATAATCGTGACCCATTCCCCGTCTATGCCGTCTATGCTACAGAAATTAATTGTCTCGAAGGGGAAACCCCCTTATCGTGGATGCTTCTGACGACAGAAGTGCTTGAAGATGTCAATATGGCTTCTACTATCTTGCGCTGGTACACTTACCGTTGGCGGGTTGAAGACTATCATCAAATTTTGAAGTCTGGGTGTCAGAGCCAGCGATATCGATTGGCTGCTGTTGGCATGAAGACCTTGCTGGGCTTTTTAAGTGTTATTGCCGTTGAACTGTTACAGGTCACATATCTCCATCGAACACAACCCGATGCTCCCGCGATCGCCATCCTCAATTCCGTTCAGCTTGAAGTCTTAAAAGCTAAGGCCAGTCAAAAAATCCCTTCCCTTTTCACCGTTGCTTGGGCAGTGGAGGCTGTTGCTTATCTGGGGGGCTATCTCGAACATCGTCGTAAAACTCCCATTGGAATCCAAGTTCTCTGGCGTGGTTGGTTAAAATTACACGACCTTTGTGAAGGCTGGCAGCTTGCCCGAAACACTTAACGGGAAAAGTAAGAATGTCATGGGTGCATTACGATACTCAGACCAGAAAAGATTTGTGGATTTTCTGAATAAAAGTAATAGTAAAAATTTTTATGAAGTTCTAAAAATATTTTATCAAGAGATAATTACTGAAGGGGTTGAAGCGGGAAATAAAAGAGAAGACTTTGAGAAAAAAGGGGCAAAAATAGTAATAATTCTCGACCATGCCAGTTTTCACAAAAAATCAGAATATATCGAAAAAATAGAAACAGAAATGCCCAACATACATTGAGAGTATTTGCCAGAATATAGCCCAGATTATAACTTAATTGAATTAGTTTGGCATTTGGCAAAAGAATATATTGCGGGGAGACTCTTTAAATCAATAGAGGAATTAGAATTGGTATTACATCAGCTTTTAAATGAAGGGGGGCTAATTATTAAATGGGGACGAAAATTAAAAAATAAAGGCAGTGCTATTATCACAGTTTAAATGCATAACAGCTTAGCACCGCTGGTGATTTAGAAGGTTCCAGTTATCTCACCTCAAAAAACTTGGGTAACTTTTAAATAGTAAATTATCTATTATCTATTCTGGCTTTAAAGAGCGAGATTAATAAAGATTAAAATTCTCAGGATATTATGCTGGAGTTAACCGACTATCAGCCAGATCTTGAATAAGGGGAAAAACTAGCGAGAGTGTCATGAGGGGCAATCTGGAAAATTTTGCAGCTTTTGATATTTGAGACAGTTAGAATTGCTTTTAAAGCATAATCGCTATAATCCTTGCAGCATATGTAATTCAGCAATTTCAACCCTTTCCGAAAAACTCCTAATTTTGCCGCCTCTAGTCAAAGGCTGCAAAAATTAGCATCTTCGGCGATCGCTAAATTCTAAAAATCTTGATTCTGAAACCTATACCTTGCAAGGATTTCGAGCTAGATTGCCCCTGGTAGTAGCTTCGCTGATACTGTTGGCGAAAGTAATCAAAAAGAGCTTCAAACGTAATCTCAAGCCAGATAATTTAGTATAAAAACTTTGTAAAATGGCAGAAAAGTTTCCAACTATTACATGGAAAGAATAGATATCCTGAAGGTATTGATTTGGGGATAAACTGAACAAATGTCATTGCATCCAAAAGCAATTCCGCCAGTACCAGAAGATACAGCACGAGTCGCCCGTGCAGCTTTCCCTAAAGGAAATATTTACCTACAGATTCGAGATACCTTGGGCAGTATCTACGTTGAGGAAGACTTTGCCGATTTATTTTCAGTAAAAGGTCAACCAGCCCAATCACCCTGGCGATTAGCTTTAATCTGTGTGATGCAATATATGGAAAACTTATCAGATCGTCAAGCAACCGATGCAGTTAGGGGAAGAATAGATTGGAAATATGCACTTTCTCTGCCTTTAGAAGACTCTGGATTTGATTTCTCCGCTTTAAGCGAATTTCGTAAACGCCTGATTGAAGGAGGTTCTGAAGAACTGTTACTGAACCAAATTTTAGAACAATTACGAGAAAAAGGATTACTCAAAGGGCATAAACGACAACGCACCGATTCGACACATATTTTAGCTGCGATTCGCCCTCTCAATCGGCTAGAAACATTGGGGGAGACAATGCGGGCAGCCCTTAATAGTTTGGCGGTGGCTGCCCCTAACTGGTTAGCCAAAGGACTGAAAAAAGATTGGTTTGACCGTTATGGAAGAAGAGTAGAAAATTATCGTCTGCCCAAACTAGATTCCGAACGAGAAGTTTTAGGTAATCAAATGGGAGAAGATGGTTTTAATTTACTCAAAAAAGTTTATGGCCCTAATGCTCCACAGTGGTTACGCTTAATTCCTGCCATGGAAATTCTGCGACAAGTGTGGGTTCAACAATTTTATGCGCCTGTTGATGGTCAAGTTCAATGGCGCATACCAAAAGATATGCCTCCTTCGACTATAGCAATTCATTCACCCTATGATGTAGAGGCTCACTATAGTTCAAAAAGAAGCGTAAATTGGGTAGGTTATAAGGCTCACGTAACTGAAATATGTGATGAAGACCACCCTCACTTCATTACTCATGTTCAAACAACCTTATCCACTGTCACTGATGAAGCAGTAGTTGAACCAATTCACCAAGCTTTATCAAGTAAATCATTACAACCAGAAGAACACTTGATGGATTTGGGCTATGTAACAGCAGGTCATTTAGTTGCTTCTCAAGAAAACTATGGAGTTGAATTAATTGGTCCAGTTCGCAATGATCCTACCTGGCAGGCTAAACATCATCCAAAATTTGCTAACTCTAATTTTCAAATTGATTGGGAGAAGCAAGTAGCTATTTGCCCTAGAGGACACGAGAGTAAGACTTGGACGGAAAAAACTGCTCAGAAGGGACAACCAATCATTAACATTAGGTTTTCCCAATATGGGGTATAGCCGACATACTTGTAAATTAGGACATGACGTAAAGTTTTGTAAATATTGGGGTTGATTTAAGAGCAAAACATCACCAAAAAAGGCTATTTATGGGCAAGTTTTCTATTCTTCGTGACGTAGGAAGGTAATTTTATGTACCCCAATTTCTATACCCCAACTATCTTTTTTGGGTAAGTTTGTAATTTGTTTCTTCCACAGCTTTTTATCTAAAATACTCTACAAAGTAATCAGCAAGGCAGTTTCAAGAGTTTTGCAATATTGGAGTATAGACAATTTTTTTACATTGCTTAACATCGTGTCCTGTTTTGCGCTTATGTCGGCTATACGCCAATATGACTGTGGTATCTGTCCTTCTCGCAGCCGATGCACGCGTGCTAAAACAGAACCAAGGGGACTAACTGTTCACCCGAAACAAGAATATATCGCGCTTCACCATCGCCGTGAAATTCAACATACTCCTGAATTTCTGAAGACTTATAATCAGAGGGCAGGAATTGAAGGGACTATATCTCAAGGAGTGAGACGTTCTGGTTTGCGTCAATCTCGGTATATTGGTTTAGCCAAAACTCATTTACAACATATTTTTATGGCTGCTGGATTGAACTTGTGTCGTTTTGATGCTTGGTTGAATGGTGTTCCCCTCGCACCCAGCCGTTATTCAGGGTTTATGACCCTCAAACCAAGAATTAGCTAGATTTTCGCGCCTGTTTAAACACCTCTCTCTATATCAATGGTTCGGACAATTTTTGCTCGAAGGAGAAAAAAGCTATCCATTGAATTAAGGTAAAAGTGTTGAAAAATTACCGTGCAATGGATAGCGTTAGAACAATTATACAAAGCCTACTAAACTCAGTAGAGAATTTGACACGCCCTCAAGAAAAATTTATTTTGACTTTATTTTCGACTCTGTTGGTCAGTTGCGGTCGAGCTACTTTTACTAATCTAGGTCGTTATAGCCATCTTTCGGAGCGAACTTATCGCAGGCAATATCAGCATTCATTCAATTTCATTAAGTTCAATCAACAATTAATTGAGCAAGCAATTAAACCAGAAGCGGAGATGATTTTAGCGGGATTGGTACGCCAATCCGACAGCCTTTGGCTGGCGAATCGCTCCAGCGATTGTTCGTTTATTCCCAAAAGTGGTAACAAGACCTACGGCTTAGATTACTTCTATAACGGTAGTGCATCTAAAGCAGAGAAAGGATTAGAAATCTCAGCTATGGCAGTAGTAGATGTCCGTCAAAAAATTGCTTACAGCCTCAGTGTTCAGCAAACCCCTGCTAACAGCTCATTTTTCAACCAAAGTGAACAACCTGAAACAACTAGAATTGATTACTATCTGACTCAACTACAGGTAACTGTTCCTTATCTACCATCATCTCTTCGCTATGTTGTCAGTGATGGCTTCTACAGTAAAGTCAAATGGGTTGAGGGAGTTACTGATTTGAAGCTAGAGGCAATAGGAAAGTTACGTCGAGATGCCAATCTCCGTTATCTCTACCAAGATAAATATTCAGGAAGAGGCAGACCTCGTAAGTATCAAGGTAAGGTTGACTTGAATGATTACCGTAATTTCAAGTTAGTTACTCAGATATCTGATGATGTGGCTCTTTATACTGCTGTAGTGTGGTCTATCAGTCTTAAACGTCAGATTCGTATTTGTTATTTACTGAATAATTCTGGTTCTGTCTCCAGCTATGCTGTCTTGTTCTGCACCGACCTCAATCTCGACCCTTACTCCATCTATCTTTACTACAAAGCTCGCTTTCAAATTGAGTTTGTTTTTCGTGACAGCAAACAATTTACTGGACTAGCTGATTGTCAAGCTCGCGATTTAACCAAACTTGACTTTCATTTTAATAGCTCACTCACGGCTCTAAACCTTGCCAAATTAGATGCTGTTCAACAGCATAATTCTGATTCTGATTTTGTCTTTTCGATGGCAAGTTATAAAAGGCGCGGGCTCAATTACCACCTGTTAGAACGATTTATTGACAAGTTAGATTTAGAGCCTACTTTAATTAAATCCCATCCTAATTACCTAAACCTTTGTAATTACGGAGCTATTGCTGCTTGATTTTGTCCGAACCATTGCTATATATTACTTGGATAAAAATCAGATAAGTTCAATCAATCGTTTCAAACTCTTCTGCACCAGCTTGTAATTAGAAGCTTGCTTACCTAACCTCAATTCTTTTAGAACTTTTTCCGCACTTGAACGGGTGAACGAAAAAAGGTGTGGGAGAGTAGTTAGCGGATTGGATACGCTAACATAGCTTTTGATGCCATGCAACCAAACTACCCATGAACAACCTGCAATCAATTCTGTCTCACATTCATGACACACTCAATTCCTTACCGGAGTGGAACCATTTAGAAGAATTTGTGCGCGAATTCCACAGTATGTGGCTAAAATTTGGGAACTTTGTGCAACAAAGCTTATTTCCAGCCAAAATAGAAGAAAAAGAAGCCCAATACGACCATCCTAGAACTAAACGAGAAAAAAGATCTTACACTCCATTAGGTGAAATGGTTCTTGTACGTAGAGCTAAAGACCATCAAAAAGTTGGTAAAAAAAGAGGTGTCATACGTCAAAGGGAATATGTAGCTACTTTAAAGTCCCGAACAGAATTTAGTCAGAGAGTATCCCAGTTATATCATCAAGTAGCAGGTAAAAAACCTACAAAAACCGTATTTCTTGGTGATGGCGCACATTGGATTTGGTCGATGGCATCAGAACAATTTCCAGGGGCAGTGGAAATTCTCGACTTTTTTCATCTCTCAGAATATGTGTGGGCAGTGGCAAAAGCAGCGTATCCAAATAAAGAAGATACTCAAAAGGATTGGGTAAAAACTCAACAACAACTCCTGAAAAAATCTGAGTGGACTACAGTAATTGAAAATTGTCATCAATTCCCTAAAAAGAAGAAAGATTTAACTAAAGCAATTACCGATTTAGAGCGTTATTTAACTAATAATCAAAGTCGGATTGATTATCGTTCTTATTTAAAAGCTGGTTTAATGATTGGTTCAGGAGTTGTTGAAAGCTCCAATCGGCGTGTGGTTACACAAAGATTAAAACAGGCAGGTATGCATTGGTCTTTTTTTGGAGCAGAAGGAGTTATGGCTCTGAGGGCAGCATATTTAAGTTCTTCTTCGCGATGGTCAAATTTTTGGTCATCCAAATCTGACAATTCCCCGTAAGTTAGCCTAAAGCTAACGACAACACAAGTCCATTTAAGCTTGTATTTAATAGTGGTTAAAACAAGAGAAAAAATCGAAGCGTTAAACCAGGTGCTTCATACACTAGAGCTAGGACTCAATGACCTAGTTGAAGAAGCGGCAAGATATCAAAAATAATCAAAAGTTTGATGAGAGTTAACATCTATATTAGTCAGAGCTTAGTTAGCGGAGGTTATACGCTAACTAAGCTCTCTTCCCCACGCTTTTTTTCGTTCACCCTTCGCTTTCCATCAGACCGATATTACCAAAAACTTGCTTATAACCCGCTTCAATAATTAAGTCTACATTTTCTAGAGAAGCAGAATTATTAGTTAACTTTACAGGTGTATTGTCTGCAAAACCACTGGGAGACTTGGAAGCAGTTAACGCTAGGGCAGCATCAGCAAAATTATTGGGATATTTTACTGCCGAGGATGTTTCCTGAGAAGATTTTCCTGACTCTTTTTTTGAGCCAAATAAATTAGTGAACATTATTTCAACAATTGTCTAAAAGTTATTTATATAAGTATTTTGAGTAAATACAAGCTTAATCTTCTCATAACTTTGACTGCTCAATGGTTGTGGAATCTATAATATTTAACAAATCACCATCACGATGCCCATTGCAGGATTCCAGGCAAAGGTGTGAGGTATAGCAGAAGTAGTAGCTACTAACATTGTTAAATGAAGCATAATGTTTAGTTTTTTAAAACTTTAGTTGGTATATTTTCTAAGGGTTAATATACCTTTTTGTCTTTGTCAGTTTATGTAAACTTTTTTGACTAAACAGCTATCAACCCATAGCATCTAGAGACTAGAAAAAGATGCGACTACGCCACTTATTGAGACGGGCTTCTCCCAGAGATGCCAAACTTCTTGCCTGAGCGATTTCTTGTTTAAGAGCTTTAATAGGGCGCGAGCCGAGATAACTGTAAAATAGTGCAAGATAGACCTCAATTACTTACCAAATATAGCTTAGAGAATTAAGTGTCTTAAAAAGTGAATATTTTACCTCTCAAACATTGCCTAAAACATATCATTCTCGGCAAAGTTTTGACCTCGAAAGCACCATTTATCAATGGTTTTAGCTTTAAAAAATAAATCTGCTCAATGTTCCTTTTCGGCAATGTTTTTTGAAAAAGACAAATCTAACAAATTATTTATTGCCAATATTGAAGCTCGAAAAGCTTATTATTTCGTTGTTGGCAATCGCAGTAAGCCAAATTTCAGGTCGATTTCTCAAAGCTTTATACAGTCAAGCTTTGACCCTTATATTGCACTTTTTCGCACGTATCTCGGTCTTCCCCCTTATTGTCATCAACCTAAAAAGCCTAGTCTCCGTCTTGATTGGCTTTTACCTCAATCTGCTTAACCCGAACTCAGGTTCATATAACTCAAACACTTGTCGAGCATCGTTATTAACATAAGCTAAACAATATAATTGAAGAGGAATACAGCTTATTGTCAGTTATTGTGGGTCGAGGAGCATTATTTTGGGTTAGTGTCAGAATAATGTGGGTCTATTGTCATTTAATCTGGGTTTGACCCATTTATATTGTCACTTAATCTGGTCTCAAAAATGTCGTTATTGCGGGTCGGAGTGATTCTTATTTCGTGTCGCTACAGGTAACTTGTTCATGATAAGTCTCTTAATCGATTTCTTTGTTATATTCTTCCCATACTTTTTTAACTTCAGGTAAAACACTATTTAAACAATCTTTTTTCCAATCAGTTAATATTTTTGGTATTTCTTTTTCTTTATTCTCAAAAATCAGATAGAGTTGTAAGGATAAATAGGCAGTTAGTCGCATATATTCAGGACGATCTTCAACTTCAATTATTGAATTAATATCCTGATTAAAAAATTTCCATTCTTGCCAATTATCTGGTAATTTAGTCTCTTGTAACAGATATTCAAGACCAATCAACAAAGATTGCATCTGATTTTCTTCGAGAATATTGGGAAACATTATAATTATATTTGCCAATCTATTTATGGCAAAATTTAGCCTGGGTTGTCTTCGATGAACAATTTTATTAACTAAATCATTCAATAAATCTGATGGTGGCTCTGGTATTTGTTGTTGTTGACTACAAGTCAACCAGTTTTCAATTCCCAAAATGGCATTATCTATTTCTTCCGAGTTTAGTGAAGATAATCCTAATCTAATCTTTTTTGCAATTCTATCTATAGCTTTTTCTGGTTCAACAAATAAAGTTATAGGTAGTATAGATAGGACTGAAATACCTGCTTCGTCTAATTCAGAGATTAATGTTCTAGCTATTTCTTTTATCTCTGTATTTGATTCTTTTAATCTAGGTATAATAACTCGATATAAGCTATGTATTACCCAAGTCATTGTTTCTTTTAGATAATTATAGAACCAATCATTTTTATGAGAATTAATTTCTTTAATACGTTCTTTTTTATCAGTCCACCAGGTATAGATATTATTTAAAAAATATTCAGCATCATCAGAAGACCAATCGACATATTGGGTATATAGTTTCTCATTCTGATATAAAGGTGTTGTACCTCGACACAAATCAAAAAAGTATTTTTTAATTTCATCAAAATCTGTATTTGTTCCAATTCCAAGTTTGGTGATATGCTCTAAATCGCCTTTTTTACATTTAGACCATTTCTCTTTGGCTATTCCCAAAGTTGGTTCTGGTAATAACAAAAATGCAAAACCATAATATACTGTATCTTTAGGAAAATCTTGATTATCTTTTTTTGACCATAAAGCTTGAGCGAAAGAATCAGTTTGTTCTGAAGTCAAACCATTAATTTCAAATAAATTACCTAGTCTTTGACCTGCTCTTTTCCTTAACTCTGGAGAACCATCTTTTACAAGATTAATTAAACGAGCAATCACTTCAGACCATTGAGAACAATCAAAGTCATCAGAAATTATAAAATTCTCACTCCAATTAATATACCCAAAAGGTTCTGCAAAACAATCGAGATGTGATACTTCAAAACCATTCTCACCAGGTATAGGTAAATCAAGTAGAATACTAAGTTTGTTTATTATTTCTGATTGAGGTAAAGCATAAAACAGTTTTTCAAATAGCTTATCAGTATAGCTATTTACACAATAAGATTTTCTGAATGCTTCCATTTTATACATGGAAATAGTTAACTCAAATAGCTGTTCTAGTTTTTCTTTACTCAAACGAATACATAGATAAGATAAAACTTCAGCAAATACTGGCAATCGATCTTCTAAATATTGATTCGGATAAATTTGATTTTTTCTCAGATTGGATAATTGATTAATTAATTTTGTAAAAAAACTATATAGTAGTTCATAGATATAATCTATTTCCTTTTGGGGCAAGATAGCAATATCTATAAAACTCAACCATTCTTTAACTTCTTTGTCCTTACTTACTTGAATTAGAGAAAGAAAAGACCAAGTAGGAAAAAACGGAATAGTCCATTTTGCAGCATTCGTTATATGTTTAGAGTGATATTTAACATTGTTTAAGTTTATTGCAATACCTCCCTCTTCTAAAATACGTAAAGATTCAAATGCTGGATGAATATCTGATAAGAAATTAGGAGAGTTTGAGTGGAATGTTCTGCTAATTATACCTGGTAAAAATCCTCTTTTTTCTTCTTTTGCTGACCTTGGTTTTGGAGATGGTCTATCGGTAGTTTGCTCTAAGACTTCGATTTCAGTCTTGGGATTACAGCGATATTTTTCTAGCTCTTCCCAACGATTTGAATATGTATTAGAATTCTCAAATTTATTTTGATTCAACTTAATTTGCATCTCAATTTCTTGCATAAACATCATCCCCCATCCCTCTTGAGACAAAAGATAATAGTTTATAACATAAGGCTGAATACCAGAACGTATTTTATTTAAAGCTTGTTCAGCTATTATATAAGCTTCTTTTAGATTACCGAGTTGAGCTATAATTGATGCTCTTTTAATTTGCCAAAAATCAGGAATTGAGATTAATTCCCATTCTTCTAATATAGAAAATAGTAAATCGTTTTCCAAACGATATAGATGAAATAGACAACGCTCATAAAACCAACGAGAATGCCATTCAGAATTATGCTGAACTATTTTTTCGTAAAAGTTCACGGGGGTAGCAAAAATCGAAGAAATCTGATAGGGTAAGGCACATGGAAAAGACCGTGCCGGAACTAATAGCGGTAATTAGCCCAGAAGATTGGTTGCAAGTGCCAGTGAGCGTCCTGAAACTAATTGAAGAATTAGTAGGGCGGATGGATAAGCTTGAGCAATCGATGGCAGCACTACAAACAGAAAATGAGCAACTAAAAGAACAACTAGCGAGAACTTCAAAGAATTCATCACAACCATCATCAAAAAATCCATTAACATTTAAGCCAAACCGAAAAGAACCAAGCGGAAAGAAGCGGGGTGGACAAGTTGGACATCAGGGGCATGAGCGAAAATTGTACCCAGTCGAAAAATGCCAAGAAGTAATTGAGCATTACCCACAAAAATGTAGTAAATGTGGGTCGGAAGAGATGAGCAGTAGTACTCCACCGTATCGGCATCAAGTGGTGGAAATTCCGCCAGTTGAACCAATCGTGACTGAACATCAGTTTTTTTCAATGACCTGTAGTTGCTGTGGGCAAGAAAATCAGGCACCATCGATGTCTCAAATCATTAGCCAGGGTGGATACGGCACAAGAGTGGCAGCGATGCTGGGTTTATTTAGCAGCCAGTACCGACAATCCGATCGCCAAATCCAGAACATCATGCAGGGGGTATTTTCCATCGAGATGTCATTAGGCAGCATCAATCGTCTACGGTGTGAAGTAAGTGAATCAGTTAGTGATGCTGTAGCCGAGGCAATGGGATACGTGCAGCAGCAACCGACAGTATCCATAGATGAAACTGGATTCAAGCAGAGGAATGGAGATGGTCAAAATGCCACCAAGACCAGTGGTTGGCTATGGGTGGCAGTAACGCCATTAATAATTTATTTTCAGGTGCGCCTCAGTAGAGGTGCTGCTGCGGCTCAAACCATCTTGGGTTCAGCATTTTCTGGATTTATCATCAGTGACCGTTGCCCTGCCTATAACTGGGTGGATGTCGCCAACAGACTTGTCTGTTGGGCACATCTAAAACGAGACTTGATCCAAATCTCAGAGCGACTGGGAGCCTCCGCCGAGATCGGTGAATCCCTACTGGCACAGGAAAAAATCGTTTTCAATCTCTGGCATCAGTTTAGAAATGAACAACTAACTCGTTCAGAATTGATCCACGCAATTGAACCCATTCAGGCTCAAGTTCTGGCGATCTTACTCGAAGCTACTGAACTTCAGATTGGCGAGGCTGAAAAAACCCCCCTCGCTAAAACAGTCCGCACCTGCCGTAATCTGCTGAAGCTGTTCGATTGTTTGTGGCTATTTGTGCGTGAAGAAGGAGTAGAGCCGACTAATAATGCAGCGGAGAGAGCTATTCGTCCTGCTGTAATTTGGCGACGCACTAGTTTTGGTTCGGATTCGGCTGCTGGCAGTGAGTTTGTATCTCGTTTACTCACCGTTATTTCTTCATTGAAGGCACAAGAGCGAAATATTCTTGATTTTCTGGCTGAATCAGTTTCTGCCTCACGTTCCGGTGAAATTCCGCCTTCTCTTCTACCTTAGCCCCCGTGAACTTCTACTATCTAACAGCATCCAATTTAAAGGAATAGCTCTCTTGTTTTTGATTAAACTAGCTACAAATAAATTGCGTTCTTGCCATCTCGTCCTATCGATAGCTAAATAGCAAACTCTTTTCCTAGTTTGATTGACTTTTAGCCATTTTTTAATGATAGAAAACCAAATACATTTAGTTGTTAACTGTGGCAAACTTAAAAATCTTTGAATAAGCCGACGACGACTTTGATATTTTATGGGTATAGGCAAGATAGCAGCTAGTTTTTCTATTTGGATTGTTTTATAGCTTTGTAACATTAATACAATTATTCTCAAAGTTGCGTATTGTCTGGGAGTCAATAATTGAGAGATACATTTGTGATAGAATTCTGGCAACATTTTTGATTATGGGGTCTTTTCAATTAGCTTGACCCCTTTTTATTACCATCTAACCGCTACATTCAACCGTTTATCTTGCTTTCGAACCTCTTGTCACCCCGTGAGAACATTGCCTAAAAGAGTGTAATTTCGGCCAAGTTTATACTCTCTTTTTAGCCCCAGGATGAAAACCCGCAATCAGTTCATTATCAACTTTGTGAAAAGTATATAACCCTATGCGCCAACTAAACGACTTTGAGCCAGATCTCGAATTAAGGGAAGTCTAGAGTTGATATAAATATTGGCATTATTAAGCTCCGAATCACTGAGAAATATCTGTGCTTCAAGTTGCTTCTGCACTCTTACTAGAAGATCTGAATCGCTAAGTTCCAAGATTCGTTGAGCCTGGGTCTGTTCGAGAATTAGCCAAATATGTCGCAGGGTTTTAGAGTTAACCATAAGTTTTTTTGTTAGCAGGGATAAAAAATACGATGTCCAACTTGCTGACAGTACTATTGTAATTTGAAAAAAATCAAATCTAAACAAACTATTAATAGTATTTGAAAGGTACTATGAAGAGATTATTACAATAGTTAATAGGTATAAAAAACTAGTAATTATCTTTACCATAGCCAGATTTTAGTATTCGACATATTGCGTCATGATTAGAAGTAAAACTAAATATAATGCAGTAGACATAAGCAATGGTAATAAGGTTTTCTAGATAGATAAATGCGTTTTTCTTAGTCTATAAATTAATTGATCAATATAACTTTTAACGCATTTCTTAAGAGTATTTAACCGTAAAATCACTAAAATCTTTAGGTATATAAAAGTCATTTTGAGCTACGTATTGCCAGACAAAACCCCTATTCTAATAGCTAGATTCTTCATAGGGGACAACCTAGAAAACGCCTCTCCTAGCGTCGCGGCTATTTGATATTTTTCACAGCCTGACGGCGCATAAAAAATCAAATTTTGGTGAGCAAGTGGGTACACGCCTGGATGAATCAATCGCAGAGTTCTTAGTCAAATGGTTGAAATTATCTTAATTTTGGGTCTTCAAGGTGGCTGTTCTGCTGAATATCATCTATATTAGCTTTGTGTTTCTAATCACATTAGGAAGCCTCTAGGTCTTCTAACCACAATTCATATTCAAGCTCTGTATTCCAAAATCAGATTTCTCAGATTTTGGATTTTTTTTTGGTTATTTATCTTGTTGATTAATAATTCAAGGCTATTTTCGCTGTTGAACTTTAATTCAATAGAGGATTCGAGGCTTATTGATTTTTTCTTGAAGCAATTTCTTGTTGGGATCGTTCAATTTGAAACTTGTTTTGGGGAGTAAAGAGGGGCATCGCCCCTTTGTCAAGCAGGTCTAATTGTCCAAAGTATCTCTCGTGTAATTACTAGTTAAGTATTCTTTGAATAACTAATCTTTAGTCTCATTTAATGTGGTCTCAAAACGGCTGTTATTTCGGGTCGAAGCGTTTCTTATTCTGGGTCGCTACAGATAGTCGTTCATCGAGAAAAACGTCATCTCGAACGTAACTGTATAGCTCTGAAATTTCCCTGCATCAAAGACAGACTTGAAAAATAAACATTTAAAAATCAGTAGGATTACGGATGAAGCGGTGGAGACTTAAATCTAAAGTAAGTATAAATAAGCTCAATTTAAGCGCTTCTGACCGTACTAAAACTTAAGTCGAGACTGGCTATTTTTTCGCGAAAGTATCGAGCCAGATCAGCGTTGCGCCCCATACCCTTCAGGAGACGGAAAAATATGAAATGCCTCTGTCCCATTTGTCTGGATACTTTACTCTGCCACTTCCAGAAGCATGAAATCCTCTGGTTTTGTCCGAGTTGTCGCCAACCAATGCCCAATCTCAATCTGTTTGGGGTGTGTAGGCTTCCTGGGAAGATGCTTCAACCCGATGATTTCCAAGTTAATTGTGCTATAGCAGGGCTGTCATCGAGTTCAAAATAAACCAGACTATCAATAACCTCATGTAAGGCGTATAGCCGACATATGTGCGAAAGAGGACACGATGTTAAGCAATGTACCCCACTAATACAAAACCATAATTCGGTGGAGAAAACAGCGTCAGAATCTGACTTTTCCCGTTAAGTGTTTCGGGCAAGCTGCCAGCCTTCACAAAGGTCGTGTAATTTTAACCAACCACGCCAGAGAACTTGGATGCCAATGGGAGTCTTACGACGATGTTCGAGATAGCCCCCCAGATAAGCAACAGCCTCCACTGCCCAAGCAACGGTTAAAAGGGTCGGGAGTTTTTGGCTGGCCTTGGCTTTTAAGACTTCAAGCTGAAGGGAATTGAGGATGGCGATCGCAGGAGCATCGGGTTGTGTTCGATGGAGATAAGTAACCTGTAACAGTTCAACGGCAATAACACTTAAAAAGCCAAGCAAGGTCTTCATGCCTATAGCAGCCAATCGATATCGCTCGCTCTGACACCCAGACTTCAAAATTTGATGATAGTCTTCAACCCGCCAACGGTAAGTGTACCAGCGCAAGATAGTAGAAGCCATGAGGGGATTTTCAACCACTTCTGTCGTCAGCAGCATCCACGATAGAGGAGTTTCCCCTTCTGGATAACCGATTTCTGTGGCATAGACAGCATAAACTGTTAAAGGAGTACGATTGTCGAAGCGATAAGGAGTTCGCAGGTTAACCTCACTAAATCTGACGGCTAGTTTGGCTCTTCGCGCTTTACGGTTACCCGTGGCCGGGACATCGATTTCTTGCTCAAAACGAATGGGTTCAGATTCCATCTTAGCCCAGAGCCGTTCGCTGTTTTGGTCTAAACTGCGGTTATGGGCAGCTCTTACTAGAACTCCTGTGTGTTGCAGTTGACGGACTTGGTCAAAGACTTCAGCAATATCTCCTTCTCGGTCAAAGACATGAATCACTCTTGTGTTCGCTTCTACTTGCTTGTCCACGGCACAAAGAGCTTCTACCCATTTGTAAGATTCCTTCTCCGTAAAGGGTCTTTTACGGGCTGCTTTTCTGGCACTCGCTTGCCTTTGTTTTTTCTGCTGTGGAGTTTCATCCTTGGGAGGCTTGGGCTTGTGTTCTCGATTCCAAAGTTTTTGCCAAAGTAACCCTAAGGTTTGCCCTTGTTCTGGTTCAATCGCCAAGGCACTATGCAGAATTAGACCATTCCCACCATTCCCTGTCGGACCATAGCCTTCCTTTTTAACCTTAATGCTGCGATAATCCAGAAAGGTTGTATCCCCTACCGATAAAACCAGCTCATATTCTTCAACAGCGGCAGTTGTCATCTGACAGTGTGGCTCGATTATCTTGCCAAAGTCTGTTTTCGAGTTGGCAAAAATTCATAAGCCCTTTTCAACTCTTTAGCTCCAGAAAATATTTCTGAGAAGGCTTTTCCAAATCCCTGACTCAAAGTTTTCCCAATCGAGAAGGCTCGGTTGTTTAAGCGTTCGTCTCCCAATTGACAACTGGCAAAATTTTTGACCCACCACTCCAACATTTGTTGACCTGCACTCTCTAAATTTTCTCTACTATACCTGAAAATTCTCTCAAGCCTATAATCCCTTCCTAGCCTTCGTTTCAGACTTAACGGGAAAAGTC
>CAVRWR010000083.1:0-33366 GCA_963724445.1 uncultured cyanobacterium
ATAACTAATAGGAACCAAGAGAGAAAACCCAGAAATAGTTGGATACATACATCCTGATTAAAAATTTTAGCAGCTTTCTCTATTTACGCGATCGCTGTTCGATTCAATCTTGCAGAATTAGCGCAAGTGCCTGATTTTGAGCGCAGATTTTAGATTTTAGCTCGGGAGCTTGTCCAATTAAAGCAATTTCTGCCGCACAAGTGCTGCGGATAATTTGGAGATTGCGATCGCGCTTTTGTCCTGGCTGAATTTTTTTAATTAAGTTAATTGCAGTATTAATCTTTAATAAAGCCCGTTGAAATTCCTGGGACAATTCGTCTTCAATTCTTAATGCTTCTAATTCTCTAACTTTTTGCTCTAAAACTTTAGTTTTTTGTTGTTCTTCGTTATATTGCTTCATCAATTTTGCTTGTTTTAGCAAACGAGAGGTGATGGCGTTGAGTAAATCTTCTCTAGTAAACGGCTTGGTTAAATAGTCATCTGCCCCCAGTTCCATACCGTGTCTAATATCGCCTCGATCAGCCATTGCCGTTAGGAAAATAAATGGCGTTAGTTCCGTGTTGGGTAAATCGCGCATTTCGGCTAAGACATCATGTCCGTTGATTTCTGGCATCATTACATCGCAAATAACCAGATCGGGGATATTTTCTTGCGCCCATAAAATACCCAAAATACCATTTTCGGTACTAAAAACTTCAAAATCTTCTGCTTCTAAAAGATCGACAATATTTTCTCTGACAAATAGTTCGTCTTCAATTACTAGAATTTTTGTCATAACTTTAGGAATATACCTTTTTTAATGAATCGATCCATGACTCCAAATATAACTTTGCTCTAGACTTATGCAAACGACAAGTATCGATGGATTTATAATTTTTACGGATTAAGAGAGGGTAAAGTGACGGTGAAAGTAGATCCCTGTTCAATTTGACTGGTCATCATTATTGTTCCTGAATGCAGGTCTACCGATCTTTTCACTATTGGTAATCCTAAGCCAGTCCCAGGAATTGAACCCACATTATCAGCCCGATGAAAAGAATCAAATAATTGCTCCTGGTCTTTGAGAGGAATACCAATACCAAAATCTTGAATGCGGAAAATTGCCTGATTTGGTTGACAAATTAAATCAAACAAAACTCGATCTGCATCAGGAGAATACTTGATTGCATTCGACAACAAATTGTACAAAATATGACGGAGTATTTTTTCGTCCAGATAAACCTCTGGGCAGCATTCATTTATCGTGTTGAGTGATTTTTGCTCGGGGTCATTAGTTACCTCTAGATGCCTTGTTGTTTGGAAAATAATTTGATGAGTTTCCGAGTTTAATCCTATTTCTTCGACTATATCTTGACAAAATTGAACCAGGTTGATTTTAGTGGGTTTTAATTCTAGCTTTCCAGCATCAGCCTTACCTAGTAACAAGACATCATTTAATAAATCAGTCATATGCTTGACTGAACTTTGGATACGATATAAATGACGAATTTTCTTGTCTTCACCCCACTTATGGCTGTAATGCTCCAACAGCTCTGAAGAAGATAAAATTGATGCCAAAGGAGTCCGAAATTCATGGGATGCCATCGTGACAAAACGGCTTTTCAGTTCATTTAATTTTTTCTCTTGTTCTAAAGTCCTTCGGATATCTTCTTCTGCTTGCTTACGTTCTGTAATATCACGCACTATTGCCATCACTTCCGCGACATCGCTGACGGCAAAGCGGACTTCATAGCTATGAACTTTATTTTTTTGAGTAATTTGGCATTCTAATAACTGGACTTCACCCGTAACAAAAGCCTTTTCCAGACAATTTAAGATTGACGAAGCTATATCTTGGGGAAATACGTCGTTAACATGTTTTCCTAAAAACTCTTTCTCTGGAGTCAATAAATTTTTCTCTTTAGCAGCTTTGAAGTTAACAAAAATTCCTTTTCGATCAATCCTAAAGATAAGATCGGGAATTGCATTTAAAATAGCTCGATTAGTTGCCATACTGGAGCGCAAAGCATCATCAGCTCGCTTGCGCTCGATCATAAGCCCTAATTGAGCCGCCACAGATGCTACCAAATCTACCATTTGGCTGTTTTCAGCATGAACTGAAGAGTCAAAAAAGACAAAAACCGCAATCACTTCATCATTAGCAATCATGGGAACTCCCAAGGCAGCTTTCAATCCTACTGCTTGAGCAATTTTTTTTCTCAAAAAAGCTGCTCCATCCAGTTTACAAACATCTTCCGTCCATTTGGGTTGTTTAGTTGCCCATACTCTTCCAGGTTTGCCAACGTTATAGGGAAAAGCAAATGCTTCGCTTTCTTCTCGGAAACATTTCAACTCTGACCTGCTGCAATACCAAGAAGGACTAATCTTAAGTAGATTAGCTTTTTTATCGGGAATCCAGGCTTCTGCAAAGCTCCAGCCAACAGTTTCGCAGACTTTACGTAGTATAATGGCGATCGCATCATCAAAGTCGCGAGCCTCAGTGATCGCCTGGGTAATCGTTTGCAAAAGACTAATTTCTTGTTCTACTTGCTTGCGATCGGCAATTTCCTGCTGTAATACTCTGTTGTTATAAGCTAATTCCGCGGTACGCTGTTCTACTCTTGTTTCTAGCTTTTTATGTGCCTGCCTGAGAATTATTTCAGCTTGTTTACGTTTAGTTATATCTGAGACATAGCATCTAACTAATTGGCTGGCAGAAATTAAAATTAAATGTATGGATTGTTCAAAAATTCGGTTTTTTATGATAACTTCGCGCACGATAGAGGTTTCATTTTTCGCCTCAACCAAAGCAATTACACCAGCTAAAATTGGATGTTTTACTTTGTCTTTCTTGAGTGCTGGAAAAGTTTTAAGAGCAGCAGGATTAAGATAAGTAATATTGCCTTTTAAATCGATTTCGATGATCGGATCGGAAAATAGTTCAGGAAAAGATGCCAAGCGTTCTAAAGACTGTTGGATTGAGGCTTGACGTTCTTCCTCAGATATAGTGTGAGTTTGACGGGATGTGCTTTTGTGGGAACTATTTGAGTCGCCTAAGAAACGAGTAGCGTTAGGATCATCTTCTTCTTGCAAATCAAAAAAAGACTCTGAAGACTGAGGCGGTATTGGAGAGTTTGCTGCATGATATGTGGCAATTATCCCCTCACAAAAAGTAATCACATCTTCGTCCTGTAAGTCATAGGAAAAACAGCTTTGACCGTTGACTTTAATACCATTTCTACTGCGTCTACCGTTTAAATCGCCATCAATAATCCGAAACTGATGGCTATCAACCCCTGGGGTGGTAATTCTCAGCAGAGTTGCATGATAACGAGAAATTTTGACAGAATCGAGAACTATCAAATTTTTTTCATCTCGACCAATAGAACAAGTTGCAGACTGTAGATTAACCGTACGCTGATTTGATTGATTTTCGATCACTAATAGGTGTTTTTGGGAGTTTGACTTATCCATCGTGCAAAACCAATTTAGCTCAATAGGTAATAAGGCTGATATTTATAAGATTCCCAAAACTTACTACTATTGTTACCCTCAGTTGAGCGCGAGCTAAAATTGGGAACTTATAATACCCTTATATTTAAGCTAGTAGTTATGAAAATTTTATTCTTACATCCTAATTTTCCCGCTCAATTTCGCCACTTAGCTACAGTTTTAGGCAAAGATCGGCAACATACGGTAGTTTATGCCACAAACCGTCATGAGGGTCAGATTGACGGCGTTAATAAGGTTGTATACGAAAAATCTCGCACTGCCAGACCCGAAACCCACCACTATGTTAGACCGCTAGAAAACGCAGTTTTAGAAGCTCAAGGGGTGTATCGCATAGCTCAAAAATTAAAAGATCAAGGTTTTTATCCCGATATAGTTTACGGTCATTCTGGATGGGGTCCCACCCTATTTATGAAGGATATATTTCCTAGAGCTACCTTACTTTGCTATTTTGAATGGTATTACAATGCCTATGGTTCAGATGCAAGTTTTGACCCCAGCGATCCAATTAATGCCGATGACGAAGCCAGAATCAGAATTAAAAATGCGCCAATCCTCTTAGATTTAGCCAGTTGCGATCGCGGTTTATCGCCGACTCAGTGGCAGCGATCGCAGTTCCCTCCAGAATTTCAGGGGAAAATCAAAGTTCATCATGATGGGATCGATACCAGTTATTTTAAACCAGTTAAAAATGCTAGATTACATATCCCCAGAATTAATCTTGACTTAAGCCAACAAGAAATTATCACCTATGTTGCCAGGGGAATGGAACCCTATCGAGGTTTTCCTCAGCTAATTGAAACCATTTCAATGTTGCAGAAAAAACGACCCCAGTGTCAGTTTGTTATTGTGGGCAAAGATCGCGTGGCCTATGGCAAGAGTCTGCCTGACGGAAAGACTTACAAAGAAGCGATGTTAGAGAAATTTCCTTTAGATCTCAATCGGATACATTTCACTGACTTACTACCCTATGATGAATATCTTCAGGTGTTACAGGCTTCTGCGGTGCATATTTACCTAACTCGTCCCTTCGTACTTTCATGGTCGATGCTAGAGGCGTTATCTACGGGTTGTCTAATCGTGGCTTCTGATACCGCTCCTGTAAAGGAAGTAATTGAGAATAATGTCAATGGCTTACTGGTAAATTTCTTTAATCCTGAACAAATATGCGATCGCGTTCTTGAGGCTTTGGATAGTTACCAAAGAATGGCAGCAATACGCAAACGAGCCAGAGAAACTATTTTAGAGAAATATGATTTAATGTATCTCCTCCCCCAACATCTACAATGGGTTAAGGATTCAGTTACAAATTGAAACTAAAGTAAACTGAGGATTAGCAGGCATCAACTGATGAAAAACAAAGCAAATAGAAGGTTTAGAAAGCTAGAGCTATTTTTTGAAGCCTTAATTTGGAATTTTCGCTTCTTTATTCTAATTCCAGTTATCTTTAGTTTATTAAGTGCTTTACGCTTGATCGTGATTGGAACAGTAGATATTTGGGCAGGATTGACTTTAGCCATAGATCCCCAAGATCCTGAAGGATTAATGACAATTAAGACAGTGACCTACATCATTGGTGGCGTAGATTATTATCTAATCGGCATTGTTTTATTGATTTTTGCTTTCGGTATTTATGAATTGTTTATTTCAGAAATAGAAATCAAGCATCAAGATGATTCTAGTATTCTCCAAAGTGCCAGCTTAGAAGAACTCAAAGGTAAATTAGTTAACGTAATTGTAGTGGCGTTGATTGTCAGTTTATTCAAACAAATGCTCAGTATAGAAATTGGCAAACTAAGCGATGTGATTTATATTGCTTTGGCAATTTTGCTTATTTCTATCAGTCAATATTTACTTCATCTCAGCCACACCAAACCACAAAGGCATCAAGGGGCTAAAAATAATATTCAAAATGATTTTAAAGATGTCCACTAACTGTGAAATTTCAAAGTGGAATTTTAAAATTTATCAGCTTTCCAACTTCTACCAGATTAAATAGCTTTTTCTTCACATAATTAAACAATTTATTCGAGCAATCAAACCCTTGGGCAATGGTAAGCTAACAGTTGCACTTTAAAAAAAATATTAACTAGGAATTAATAAAATGAGCGAGGCAAAAGAAACGCCACTACTGTTAAGAGCAGCCCGTGGTGAAAAATTAGAACGCCCTCCTGTCTGGATGATGCGCCAAGCGGGTAGATATATGAAAGCATACCGCGATATTCGCGATAAATATCCTAGCTTCCGTGAGCGTTCGGAAATTCCTGAAGTAGCGATCGAGATTTCTTTGCAGCCTTGGAAAGCTTTTCAACCCGATGGCGTAATTATGTTTTCCGACATTGTTACTCCCCTGCCTGGCTTAGGTATAGAAATGGATATTGCCGAAGGGAAAGGTCCAATTATCAGTTCGCCAATTCGTTCTCAACAGCAGGTGGATGCGCTACACGCCCTAGAACCTGAAGAATCTTTACCCTTTATCAAAACTATTTTAACCAACTTGCGAGCTGAGGTTAACAACCAATCTACAGTATTAGGCTTCGTAGGCGCACCCTGGACTCTAGCGGCTTATGCCGTCGAAGGGAAAGGCTCAAAAACTTACGCCAACATCAAAGGGATGGCATTTTCTGACCCGACTATTTTACATCAGTTACTTAGTAAACTGGCAGATGCGATCGCCACCTATATCTGTTATCAAATCGACTGTGGCGCACAGGTAGTACAGATGTTTGACTCCTGGGCTGGACAGCTATGTCCCCAAGATTATGAAACATTTGCTTTACCCTACCAAAAGCAGGTATTTCGGAAGGTCAAAGAAACTCATCCCGATACGCCATTAATTTTGCTCGTTAGCGGTAGCGCTGGTTTATTAGAGCGCATGACTTCTTCTGGAGCAGATATTATCAGCGTAGACTGGACGGTTGATATGGCAGAAGCCAGACATCGATTAGGTAAGGATATGAAAGTACAGGGCAATATCGATCCTGGAGTTTTATTTGGTTCTCATGAGGTGATTCGCGATCGCATTTTAGACACCATCCGCAAAGCAGGCAATCAGGGACATATCCTTAACTTAGGACACGGTGTATTAGTCGGCACTCCTGAAGATAACGTTCGTTATTTCTTTGAAACTGCCAAACAAGCCGATCGGCTTTTGGCACATGCTTAGATAAGCTATTAGCTATTAGCTGTTAGCTGTTAGCTATTAGCCAAACATAGATGATTAGTTAACTGGAGCAAATTGATTAAACAATAGAACCAAGAAAAAACAAGCAAGAGAAGTTATCAGACTAATAGAATTCCTGCTTGCTTGTTTTTACTAACTACTAACTACTACTTAAACAAGGCTGGCTTACGCTCAGAATTGCTAGGTTTAGGTGCAGCGGAATTGCCTTTTAATTGCTGTCCTGTGCCACCATCAGCAGGGTCGAGGAAAGGTCGCAGATCGATGTTCTCGGGGGATTTACGCGGAGCTTGAGCATTACCGCTATTGCCACCACCGTTAATCACGTTGCCAATTTCGCCTAAGACATCTCTACCTGATTGACCATCGCCAAAAGTATATACACCCTGAGTTGAGCCACCATCATCAGCAACGAGAAGATTATCAAAGATCAAATCGCGAGTTAATTGAGGATCTTGTCCAGGGGGAACGGTCAAAACAATCCGACAGTCCGTAGGATCTAACTGAGTTGTGACGCAAATTGTATCGTAACCATTTTCCACCCCAGTAGTTAATTCTAATAATCCGTCTTGACGATAAGCTTCAAAGCGGGCGGTAATAGCATCACAACGCTTTTGGGGAGTCCAACCACCACCCAATTCACTAGGTATTGCCCAGGGATAGCTTTCTTGAGGCTGACTCTCAGGATAATACATCACGGTATATTCACCATTAACTAGTTCACAGGAAAATCTAGTATCGGTATTTTGGGCTGTACTTGAAGGAGAAGAACGCACCGAACCAGGCTGATTAATAATTACCTCTGGCGGTTCATTGTTTTGGCTTAATACTCGTCGCAACTGTTGAATACTATTACTGCTGAAATCATTAACAGAAAGTGCATTTGCTGCTCCTGGTACAGAAAATAAGGCGATCGCACTGGGAAGCGTAGCTAAAGAAATTAAGGTTTTAAAAGGATGGTTTAAATTCATAAGTGGTGGTGACAATGATGATGTTTGTTGCAATACTGTAAGATTAGTAATTTTAAATACTATGAGCGTATCAGTTGAGTAATCGGTCACATACTGTAGTTTACGCTCCAGTAATTTTGACGTTGGCAAGGTGCAAATGTTTCTGAGAAACTAGATAAATGGGGGATAATAACGAATAAATCTAGTATTAACGCGAGAATTTTACTAGTTATACAGCCAGCTAACCATCAGCAGATTATCAAACAATAGGGATTATAAAACAATTGAGTGTCAAACAAAGTTATGTTATCGCTGCCGAAGCATGGCAAGCCCTTGAATCATCAATCATTTACTATCGAGGCAACCCAATAGGGACGTTAGCTGCCTGTGACTATAGTTCACCTTCTCTAAATTACGATCAGTGTTTTGTCCGCGATTTTGTTCCCGCAGCTCTAATTTTTCTGATTAGAGGCAGAAGCGAAATTGTGCATAATTTCCTTTTAGAAACCCTCAGACTGCAAATCAAAGAAAAACAGCTAGATTTTCTTGAGCCAGGTCGGGGACTAATGCCTGCAAGCTTCAAAGTGTTGCACCAAGGAGACGAAGAATTTCTCAAAGCTGACTTTGGCGATCACGCGATTGGTAGAGTTACCCCCGTTGATTCTTGCCTCTGGTGGATGTTTCTGTTGCGGGCTTATGTCAAGGCTACGGGGGAAAACTCCTTTGCCCATAGTCCTGAAATGCAAAAGGGCATTAGATTAATTATTGAACTATGTCTTTCTGCTAGATTTGATATGTACCCCACTTTGCTAGTTCCCGATGGAGCCTGTATGATTGATCGTCGCATGGGCATCAATGGTCATCCTCTTGAGATTCAGGCTTTATTTCATACTACTCTTAGATGTGCCAAGGAATTACTGCTATACAATAAAGAAAACGCCACAATTCTTCAGGCAATTGAAAGTCGCATTCCACCTCTGACTAGTCATATCCGTCATAATTACTGGCTCGATCCAGAAAAGCTTAACGTGATCTACCGTTACCATGCTGAAGAGTATGGCGAAGATGCTTTAAATCAGTTTAATATTTATGCTGAATCAATTCCCTATGCAGAACTAAGCGAATGGTTTCCCGAACAGGGTGGTTATTTAGCTGGAAATTTGGGTCCTTCTCATTTGGACTGTCGTTTCTTTGCTTTGGGCAATCTAATGGCAATCTTATCTTCTCTGGCGATGCGCCAACAGGGACAGATTATCATGCATACTATTGAACAGAAGTGGGAAGATTTAATTGGCTGGATGCCGATGAAAATCTGTTTTCCTGCCCTAAAAAATCGTGATTGGCAGTTACTGACTGGTTGCGATCCGAAGAATCGCCCTTGGTCATATCACAATGGTGGAAATTGGCCCGTATTATTAGGATTTTTTGTCGCAGCAGCAGTCAAAATGGATCGTTTAGATCTAGCGCAAAGAGCAATAGACATTGCCGCCAAACGTCTGCATAAAGATGAGTGGGTAGAATACTATGACGGTAAAAATGGTCGCTTAGTGGGCAAAGAAGCCAGAAAATATCAGAATTGGACGATATCTAGCTTTCTCCTAGCTCAAGAACTACTCGATGAACCAAAGTATCTCGACTGGATCTCCCACGATTAAAATTTTGTGCTGGCAGTTATTGCTAATTAAGGAAATCAGTTTAACTCGGCTCTAAAAACATCTGTCTTTCAGCCTCTCGTCTTCTGGTCAAACCTGGTAACTGGACTAGTCTACCGCTAAGATTGGCTTTGTCCCAGCGAAGAAACTCGTTAGCTGCCCCAACATAGTCTTTGGCGTTTATTTTTCTAATAAGAGTACTGTCTTTAATTGAATCTACGCCAACGTTAAAAGTTATTGAAGCCAAGGCACTCAGTTGACGTTCGCTCAAGTCAACCTGCACAATTCGATCTAGTTCCCGATGTATTTCCTCTAGGTGAGCATTTAAAGCCGCGTTCGCCTGATTGGTCGAAATGCGATCGCCAATTTTCACTGGTTGACCAGCAATTTTTGATAAGCCATAACCAATTACGGGGGTACCATCGGTATCGATGTAGGCAGAACTTTTAAATCCCTCAAATTCTTTAATGAGGTTGAGGGCAATATTTGATACAGGCGGGGACTTAACTTTTGCTGAAGGCTGGGTAGTTAAGGTTTCTGAATTCCTTAGCTTGATTGTCAAAGAATCATCTAATCTTTCTAGCTGCAAGTTTTGAACAATGTGATGAGAGGGTTCATAGATCTCGCTTTCAGCTATAGATGTAGTCGTCAAACTTAAAGAGCAAATACTAGTCAATACAATTGCGCTATTAATATATTTATTCAAAACTTGCCTGTCTATCTAGTTGTTTTTTGACCAGACAGTTGTAACCGATAAATATCTAAGCAGCGATTTATTTAAGCGATTTATTTAAAAATCTTTATATATTTAACGATTAATGGACTAAAAATATAAAAACAAATAAAAATGAGAAGACTTGCTTCTGGGGTTCTGTCCGTGTTTCGATCCCAAAAGCAAGCCTTGTTAAAGTTCACTCCTCACACATATAGAATTTTTACCTATTCGTTAGATAAACACTACCAATGGTGTAACAGTTTAATGATTGTCACTTTAATGAAAGGCTATTAGCTATCAGCTAATAGCCTTTCAATTACCTCTTCTAAAATACTTACAGCCTGGTTAACTTCCGCTGGCGAGACAATCAAAGGAGGGACAAAACGCAACACTTTTGTCCCAGCAGGAGCCAAGAGCAATCCTTGTTCCATGGCAGCTTTAACGATTTCAATGGAAGTTAAATCAATATCTGAGCGTAGTTCAAGTCCGTTAATTAGACCCCAGCCACGGACTTCAGTAAATAAAGCAGGATATTTTTGAGCGATCGCCCTTAGCCCTACCCGTAGCTGTTCTCCTCGCTCCTGAACATTTTGTAAGATGCCCTCTGTTTCTAAAGTCTTTAACACGGCTAAAGCGGCAGCGCAGGCAAAGGGATTACCACCAAAGGTACTAGCATGATTACCAGGTTCAAATGCCGCACAGGAGTCTTTGCAGAGCATGGCACCAATGGGTATGCCCCCAGCTAATCCCTTAGCACTAGTTAGGATATCTGGTTCAACACCCAAGTTTTCATAACCCCAGAGTTTTCCGCTTCTACCTACACCTACCTGTACTTCATCGAACACCAATAAAATATTATTTTCGTCACAGATTTTACGCAGCTTGAGGAAATATTCCAAATCTCCTGGACGGACTCCTCCCTCGCCCTGGAGGGGTTCAATCATAATTCCGACCACTCGACTCAAAGTACCTTCATCAAGGTCGGTAATCGCATTTTCCACTGCGGTAATGTCATTGTAGGGGACATAGGCAAAGCCAGTGGGTAAAGGACCAAAACCCTTTTGATATTTTTCTTGTCCTGTAGCAGTAAGCGTAGCCAGAGTCCGTCCATGAAAACTAGACTTTGCAGTTAAAATAATCGGATTTTCTACTTTATCTAGATAAGTGTGGGCATATTTCCGCACTAGCTTGATTGCTGCCTCATTTGCTTCAGCCCCAGAGTTACAGAAAAATACTTTGTCCATACAGGAATGATTAACCAACCATTCTGCCAACTGTCCCTGTTCGGGAATGTAGTAAAGATTAGATACATGATGTAGCTTCGTAATTTGTTCTGTTACCGCAGCAATTAAGGCTGGATGAGCATGACCTAGAGTACAGGTAGCAATCCCCGCCACAAAATCAAGATATTCCTTCCCATCCGTATCCCATAGACGGCAGCCTTCCCCTCGTTCCATGGCAATAGGAAAACGACTATAGGTCTGCATCACGCTGCTGTCAAAGCGATCGCGATCGAATTCAGCAGACTTAGAGGGAATTAAAGCATTTTCTAATAAGGTGGTTTGAATCACAGACTACTCCAGAATAAAGTTTATATTTTCTATATTTTCTGAGAAATACATTTAAAATGACAATTGTCATCTGATGTTACTGGTATTGTTTTGTTTTAAACCAGACTTAATCTTAATGTAATGAATTTTAAACAAAACTGTTGTCAAAGTCGGTACAGAATTTTGAATGTATAGTTACACTTTTGAGGAAAAGTATGGTCGTTTACGTAAGGAGCTAGTCAGAGGCGGGATTGCTTTAGCTAGCATTGTACTTACTGGGTACTCTTTGGTACTGGATAGTCGAAAAGTGGACTTTTGCCGAGTCGGCATACATGACCGTGATTACCCTATCTACGGTGGGGTTTTCTGAGGTACGACCATTAGGTGAAAGAGGTGCGTTTATTCACTGTCGTCCTGATCTTAATGGGTTTGTTAACTATCGGTTACATTGTCAATCGGTTTACAGAAGCCCTCATTCAAGGGTATTTTCAAGAAGGAATCAAACTAAGACAGGAGAAAAGTTTGATTGAATCTCTAGAACAGCACTATATAGTATGTGGTTTTGGGCGTACTGGTCGTCATGTCGCCCGCGAATTTTTTGCCGAAGGTATTCCCTTTCATTATTATTGACGACAATCTTGAAGAGGTAGAAGAGATTAAGCAGCTTGGCTACACCGTTATTCTGGGGGATGCAACCCTGGATGAATCTTTAGTCCGTGCCAAGATCGAGCAAGCAATTTGCTTGGTAACAGCACTACCCTCCGATGCGCAAAATCTTTATACAGTGTTGTCGGCAAAAAGCCTCAATCCTCGGATTAGAGCGATCGCTCGCGCTAGCAACGAAGAAGCGGTACAAAAGCTACAGCGGGCAGGGGCAGATGCGGTAGTATCCCCCTATATTACAGGGGGCAAAAGACTGGCAGCGGCAGCGCTAAGACCCCAGGTAATGGATTTCGTTGATGGTATTATTACAGGGTCAAATCGTTCTTACTATTTAGAAGAATTTTTAATCGATTCTGAAGCCTGTCCGTTTGTGGGTAAGACCCTACGAGAAGCAAAATTGCGATCGCAATCAGGGGCGTTAGTGCTGGCAATTCGTCGGTTTGATGGCAATCTCATCGCTGGACCGACTGGGGATACCCAAATTTTGGAACAGAGATGCCTTAATTTGTATGGGAACAGCCGAACAGCTAAGGGAACTGAATAAAATTCTTGGACCAATCAATTCCGCTAACGCCCTCAGACTACCCAAAAAGAAACAATAAACTCGATTTACATTAAGGCGTAGATTTATGACATCTCATATTTTGATGATAGAAGATGAAGCTAAGTTAGCTCAGTTCATCAAAATCGAACTTGAGTTTGAAAACTATCAAGTCACCCATGCACCAGATGGCTTTACTGGACTATCCGCTGCTAGAGAAATCAAGCCCGATTTAATTTTGTTAGATTGGATGCTGCCAGGAATATCAGGACCCGAAATTTGTCGTCGTCTCCGCCAGACAGGAGATCAAGGTGCCGATTATTCTGCTTACGGCTAAAGATGAAGTGAGCGATCGCGTTGCTGGCTTAGATGCAGGTGCCGATGATTACGTAATTAAGCCTTTTAGCATTGAAGAATTATTAGCTAGAGTTCGGGCAAATCTCCGTCGGGATACGGAAGAAGATGTGGATCTGCTACAGTTTAGTGACCTGACGCTCAATCGCTCTACCCGTGAAGTATTTCGTGCGCAACGTTTAATTGAATTAACCGCTAAAGAATTCGATCTGCTGGAATATCTTACTTTCTCATCCCCGCCAAGTATTAACCCGCGACCAAATTTTAGAACGAGTTTGGGGCTATGACTTTATGGGGGACTCGAACATTATTGAGGTTTATGTTCGCTATCTCCGCCTTAAATTAGAACAGCAGCAAGAAACCCGCCTCATACAAACAGTGCGAGGCGTTGGCTATGTATTGCGTGAGTAATAGTTATTTATACGTCTTGTTGAACTTTGACGAATCTAGGTATCAGTCGTTTTCGCGGCACACGCAACAAAGAAATGCCTACTATATGCTGGTGAATACTCGTCCTGGGGTAGTAGTTGTCCAAATAGCATAGTTGTCCAAATAGCGATCGCACTATCTCTAATTTTGATATATTAAGTTCCCAAACAAAATTAATAATTAACGAGTAAGTTAAGTCAGTATCCTGCGGGAGGCTTTTTTGATTTGATATGACATCAAGCTTAAAATATAGCAAGTTAATTTGACGAGCAAATATGTTCACGATTCAAAGTTTAAGGGTAAGCTCAATCGCCCCTGCTACTGATACAGCTATAAATTGCTTCTGGAATTTAGTCTCTGGAGTGTTGCGATTAAATCCAGACACTTTTAAATTGATCGATAACTTACCTTGGAGTTTGATTGCCAGTATTTTGGTGGTTTTGTTAGCTGGCTTATCTCAAACGTTTGGTCAAAGCGTGATGCTGTTTATTAATCAGGTACGTCCAGTCAGGTTTTTGCTCTCAATTGCGATCGCCGCAGTTATCTTCGTGTTTGACTATAATTTTTGGGTTTTGAGTACTTGGTTAGTGGCACGGTGGTTGTTTGAGGCTAATCTATCTCTAGTGGCTGTGATCGAGACTCTGGGATTTAGCTATGCACCTTTGTTACTAGGTTTCTTAATGGTAATACCCTATTTTGGCATGCCGATTTTGGTGGTGCTGTCAATTTGGACACTAATGGCGATCGCCACTGGCTTAGGGATAATTTCTAATTTGAGTATCTGGCAAGCTTTTGAATGTTGTCTGGGGGGCTGGTTAGTGCTGCAAATATCTCAGCGAGTTGTGGGTAAAGAGATCGCTAGAATTACCAGCAAAATAGTTGACTGGGTTGCAGGAGTTGAGTTGATTACCGAACCAGATTACCTAGAACAAATGCTTTACAGTGGCTTGCCGATTCCCCCTGTAACCACGGATATTCCAGACTTGTTAGGAAAAAGTGATAGTGATGATAACAGTTGATAAAAACTATCATATTTAGATCCGACAGTTGGCTCTGAACAACAAGGGACAAGACCTATATTAGTTGTTAGTGTTGATTATAATGCGTCCGTGTAGTGATTAATAATCAGTGATTATTCTAATGTTAAAACGTATCGCCATAATCTTATTAGCGTTAGGCATAGTTGCTTTTTTGTCTCCTGCTAATGCTTGGTGGGTTCGGTGGTATGGTTTTGTACAGAATCAATTATTCGCTCTACTTGTAGATGGTGGGCGAATTATCGGTATTACTTTAGTTTTGGCAGGGTTGCTTGCTCCTTTTGAAGCCTTAGGCTGGTGGGCAGGATGGTATGGTGGTAATCGCGATACAACGACTCTTGCTTTTAAACAAAACCGATCGCCCTTAAACAAAGTAACTGTAACAGCACCTCATTACATAGTTTATCTCGATGGTATTGGGAAAAGTTCGTTTAAATATTCTTTTCGCTCGTCAAAATTTTTAGAAAGGCTAGCAGAATCATTACCAAGCGATCGCATTTTAATCAAAAATATTATTCCCTATTCAGTCATCAATCTCCCCTTAACTATTGGTAGACCATTGGCTAAATTTTGGCAATGGATTGAAAACAAGGCTAATTTCAACGTTTTAGTCTTACTCCGCAATATGTTCCAGGTAGCGGTATCGGTGGATAGTCGTTATGGTCCGATCTACAATCGGGGTACGGCACAAATAATTATTGACCGCCTACTGGACAAAGGTTATCAACCAGGAAGCGGTGCTTTAATCACTTTAATCGGCTATAGCGGTGGGGGACAAATATCTTTAGGGGCAGTACCCTATGTTAAAAGGGTTTTAGCTGCACCCATCGAGGTCATTTCTTTAGCGGGGGTGATTAGTGGCAACAATGAAGTGGTTCAGGTAGAACATCTCTATCATTTAGTTGGAGAAAAAGATTGAGTCGCTCGTTTTACTCCTTGGTTATTCCCCCGTAGATGGTCAATAATTACCTGGTCAAACTGGAATCTCGCTAAAAGTCGCGGAGAAATTAGCTTTATATCCTTGGGTAAAGTTGGACACGACTCTAAAAATGGACCTTTAGATGAGACTGCCATTCTAGGTGATGGTTGCAATCATTTGGACAGAACTCTAGAAATTATTTTACGCATTTTAACTCGTGCAGATGGTTACGAACCCTATCCCGCTGCGATACCTGATTACTCAGCCAGATCAAAACGAGTAGCTAGCGACTACGAGAATTATATTCAAGCCAAGTTTAACCAACCAGCTTATTATCCAATTGCCCAATCCTATAGTAATAATTATCTTCCCGTAGCTGAATGGATAGGACGTTTGATCCTGCCAGACGTTACCGAACGTTCAATTGTCCAAGGGGTTTACTTTGAAGTACATCATGCACCTCAGCTACAGCAGGATTTAATCGGCAAAAAGGTATTTTTGCGCTGGTGCGATCGCCCTGATATCCAGGCTTATGTTAACCAGGTAAAAATTAGAATTGATTTTTCCGAACAGGCTTATCAAAGTATCGATCGAGGTATAGTCCACCCCACAAGATTGAATCATTGGCGACAGGTACAGGCTTTAGAATCTTTGGCAGGGGCGAGACCGCAGGATGATGTTATGGTTGCATTGAGTTCAGTTGAGGTAGCCAAAGAGGCACCGATTAGTCTGTATATTGCCCGTGAACCGATTTTAATTACGGGAAAGTATTATGCTCTAGTAACTGTTACTGAGGTTTTCCCGAATAACTGTGCGGTGGTGCGCTACTATAACCGTAATTCTGGGCAGTTTGATGGCAAAGAAGACGTGGTATATTTTCCCCAGGTAATATCCGATCGCAACGGTGTTTTGCCTGCTACTGTGAATAAAATTACTGAATCTCCTTTAAATGCCGCAGGTTGGTATATCTATGGGGCAAAAAATAAACCAGGGATGTTTACAGTTCAAGCGATCGCCCCCCGTAGCCTATTTCAATTGCAGCCAGCTAAAATTATTTCAGGACTACAGAAAACCACCGACTACATCCACAACCAATATTGGCAGGGAGTAAAACAAAAAAAAGGTCAGATTGATTCGATTCTGTTGAACCCTCGAAACTTATCAGACACCGAATTAATTAATTCTTATCAGGAAGGCGATCGCCTGCTGGTTCTGCATACTTATGGCGGTATTGGCGGCAATAAACAAGAGTTCGCGCCTTTAAATATCTTTTTCGGACATTTCTCCTTTGGTTTAGCTAGAGTAGTTCGCGAACCAATTACCCAGGAGTTACGTTTCAAGATCGGCTATGGACAGGTGTATACCCAAAATACCACGGGAATTATTGCAGGTAGTTTGGACTGGACTAACTTTATCGGCGATCGCCAGTTTGGTTGGCTTGGTAGCCGTCCGATTACCGATATCATCGTCAAGCTAGATGTGTTTGAGGAATATAATTTTGGTGGTTTGCGTCGTTTCCCCCTCAACGCCTTGGCATATCAATTAGATCGGATGATGGCGCGTTACCGTACTGGAGATGGCACAGGCGCAACCTTTGTCGGTCCTGCTAATTCTTGCGTCCAAGATTCTTGTCAGGCTTTTTATCAGGGGATTAATATGACTTTAACTGAAATTAATAATAACGCCCAAATAAAAGATTGGATCGCAGCTAACCCAGAACATTCCCAAACCCAAAGACTACAACGTTTAGTAGCTCTAAATAAGGCCATTGAAGACCGACTAATAACTTGGCAAACTCGCCCTGATTGGGTCGATCCCTACGAATCTTTGATTGGTACTCGTTTAGCGGATAGTCCTGTCACTACGATAGTTAATGGCTTAACTAGCTGGCGATCGCTCTTACCTCGTTTGGCAAACGACAGTTTAGCGGAAATTTTCCTCAATCATGGTGCAAGTTTATGGCTGCTGCAAACCTATCAGGTAGGGGGGTGGGATGACGACATTGAACCGATTGCGCCGACAAAATTATGGATTTAGCTGTAGTCTCCTGATTACCTGACACAGATTCTGCATAAACCTAAATTTTCAACCTATATTAGGTTATCCATTTTGACCAATATTGCTGCCTATATCTAGCTGGGAATTGACTAGAAAATCTTTCGTTAATTATCGAGCAATTCGCTGACGGTAACGATGCGATAGCCTCTTTGGCGCAAGTCTTCTAAAATATCTTTTAAAGCGATCGCCGTATTGCGTGCTACCTTAATCGAGTTAGCATGAAAGACTAAAATTGCCCCAGGAAAAATCATTTGTTTAGTATACATTGCTGTTAACCACGGATGATTGGTAATCTCAAAAGTATCAAAGGGAATCATCGAGGCGAGAACTAATTGAAGATCGTAATTCTCTTCTGCGGTTAGATTGGCGATCGCCTGCAGCATCGTCTGATTATAAAAACCTCTCCCTGGACGATACCAACGAATTCCTTTACTACCTGTAAGTTCTAAGAGGCGATCGTGGGCTTCTTTTAACTGTTGTTCAAACTGTCGAGGAGTTAATAAGGCATGGGTTTCATCGATTACGCCATGATTAGCTATTTCGTGACCTTGAGCCATAATTTCGCCAATAATCTGGGAACCTGGATTTAAATGGCTGCTAATAATAAAAAAAGTAGCTTTAACTGGTTCCAAGTGGCTATATTTCTGATTGTGATTGGCGATCGCTTCTAAAATTAGTTTTGTACCACAATCCTCCCGATCCAGTGGACAGGGTGCATCATCAATCGTCAATGCCACTACTTTTTCTGTAGTCTGGTGATAAAAGATAGCGTCAGGAAATAGCTGCGCCACACCATTTACCAATTCCTGAGATAAATTTTTCATGTTGATTATAAATATGTTTAATCTCTCCAGGGTAAACGGGTGTTGCGACTGAAACCATAATACTGCCACTTGATCAACCATAAGCTTGCCATTTCAACAAAGCAAAGTATTAGTTTTTCTTAGCTCGATTATCCCAAAATAGACTCAATTAACTGGTTTCATCAGAAAATGTTGAGAGGATACTCAGTCTTCGGCTATGCCAAGACTGAGACAAAGGACTTGTCCGCATGTAATCGAAACCAGCAATTAGACTGCGACGAGAAATTTCTCTTCCTGTTTACAAATTAATCCTGTTGCTCGTCGCAACAACCTGACTTTAGATGAGGTGAATTGACCGATACGCTTCCAGTTAGAATCAGAGATACTTACTTGTTTAGCTGTATCACCACTACACCAACCCTGATATGTAATACCCGCTTTTACTGCTTCAACATAATCACCTTTTCGGAAATCATGTCTAGTAGTTGTACCTCCATATTTACGACGATTTCCACCTTTGAATGGAATCATCAAGTGTAATTGTCTGCGAGAGACAGGAGGTCGTCTGATTACAAAAAATGGTGCGCTACTCATGCTTACTTGACCTTGCCAACAATGACCTCTACCTTGAGAATTTTCAAAAGGTAAATAATCAATAAATTGACTAGCAGCTAGAACAATTCCATCGACTGCATGAGTAGCAGGGATAGCTTCTTTTTTGTTTTGTTTCTGTTTAGTTAAATCTAAATGTTTACGCAAATTAGATGTTTGCCAACCAAACTTTTTGACTACTGGTGCAATCCTGCTTAATTGCTCAATTGCCCAAGCTTGACCGACCATCACAGGGGAGAACCCTTTTCCTGAACGTGCGCCTTTCCTACCAGAGGTCAAATCAACATCAGCTTTGACGTATTCAAAAACAATTGAGTTAATCGGATAAATTTTACCCAAAAGAGAGATTATTGTAATTTCAAGCTGACGATTGCTGCGAATTGATGGCGCAAGTTTTTTTCCGCGACGATTAGAAAATCGCTTTTGACGGTGCGCTCTTTTTAAGAACTCAACCTTGCGATTAATTCTCCTGCCTCTTCTACTGCGACGCATCATTCGTCGCTGATCCACGCGCTTTTTTACCGTTTCAAAAGGCAAAAATAAATGAGCAGTGAACAGAGTAAACTTACTTGACTGCAAGCCTATTCCTGAATAATGTTTACCTGGGTCGATGCCTATAGATATAGATTGTGTTTCTCTCCCACTAGGCTCGTCTACTAGTTGAATGTAATAGATGCCCAGTTTGTTGTTGTTATTTGTTGTTGTTGTAAAGAAAATTACAGGGCATAGCGGGTGTATTATCTGGGTTAAGTACTGGTACTCGTATCATTTGGATATAAATCCTATAAAAGTATTTAGTCGCTTCGCGCATCTCAATCAAAATGTCCTGTCTTACAGCATCCTTAATTAGAGGATTTGCAGTTTGTCCAGACTAGCGAAACATCTGGAAGTGCGTATCAGATTGAGACTCAGTGCGCTATTCAATGATTAAGTGGGACTAACTCCCCACTCTCAGTCCTCGCCTAAAGGCAGGGCTGAGTTATTGAAGTCTTCAGTCAAAACTTTTAGACGCACAATTTGCTCTCCTTCTTCGTCTAAAGGTACTTCAATAATATCGCCAGTTAGAGTTTCTAAGCAGGTCAAAAGCGATCGCAAGTGAGGATTTGATGCACCAGTTTCTACATAAAGGCGATCGGCTACGTTACTAATTCTTTTCCAGGTAGTATAAAGTTTACCTACGGTTTGCTCTAAAGTTGTGGCTTGTTTGACCAAATCCGCAGCGGTGCTAATACAGTCTAGTCTCAACGCCTCTTCTAACGCCATTTCCATGTCTACTGCCTTGTCTCGTAGAGTTTGCACTTGGGCAGCAGCATCGAGGTATTTAGCCAGGTTTTTCGCTTCGCTAGTCATCAATTTGACCGTATCGATATCAGGACTTTCGGCAATTTCTCGTTTGATTTCAATTAAATGAGATTCTGGTAGTTTTTCCATTTCTCGCACTAGTGGGGCAAGGTGACGAGCAGGTAAAATCCCTTCGGCGGACTTTTCCTTAATCTCATCGGGTAGAAGATCCGAACTCATAGCTGTCCATTCATCAGAAAGCTGCTTGACTTCTCGGCGGGTAATGCGATCGCCTTTTTGCGCTGCCTCACTTACTAATTGCTGAATTTCTGGGGCAGATTTAGCGGTTTCCACAAATGCCCGCTTACTAAAGTTGTTGATATTTTCCGCGTCTAACACTCCGTCAGCTAATAGCGTATCCGCGCTGTTTGCCAGTTGAATTAAAGCATAAGCCTGAGACTTGGTAATTTCGCGATCTTTAAGCCAGTTGAGAAATCCTGCCCCTCTACCTTCGCCGCCTTTCTTTTCTCTGTCCCTAACTGAGCGTAAAACTCGCCCGCGCCAGATGTCTGTTTGCAAATCAAAGCGATCGCATATTTGCCAAATCGTATCTAACTGACTGCGAAAATCTATTTCCAGAATTTCTTCATCTTCAGGATCGGGCAAATTGAAATTAAAATCGGCGGGAATTTCTAAAGCAGCAACAATATCTTCGTTAGAAACGCCATTTCCATTAACTACGGTAGCTTCACTCATGCGGGGCAAAATATAACAGTAAAAAGCAGGTTAGCACAAATCGCCTTAGCTTCAATTCTAAAAATTTAATAAATCCTGTCCGCTTGTATTTTCAAAAAGAGCTTTGATTTTACCAAAGATAGAGAAGAGGTATATAAACGAATTTACAAGCGATCGCTGATTGTTTCTAGCGCTTCGGTTGGCTGGGATTTTTTGGGTATGGCTTATGATTGGCATCCTGTAGGAAAACTACCAAAGATCGTCTCTCAACAACACAGTATTGCCATTTTTACTGACGTGCCATCTCTCGTTACAGAAAGACAAATGTTTAACCAAAAAACTTTTCATAATCATCATGATTACCAATCCAAAACCAAGTTAAGGTATCGCCGTCCAAAACACCAATAGCACGATAACTACGATTGATTCTCACAGACCAAATATTTTCATCGCTATTGATACATTTGAAGTGTAAAGATGGATGAAAAGGATTATTTTTCCATAATCGATAAGCTTTTCTGGTACTTCGCCTGTTTTTCTCTGTGAGTAACTGATAATTATCCCAAAAAGAAGCAAGGGTTTGAGATTTCACAACTTATCGTAATCCATTGGTTTTGCTTTTCCTTCGGCAATTTGTTGTTTAGCAAATTTAGCAGCACTTATCAGTTTATCTTGGGATTTATCAAAAGATTCATTCCACTTTAGCTCGTCTTGCAAATCTTGAATATACTCTCGCAAATGTTCGACAAGCTCATTTTGCTTTTCTTTTGACAAAGATTCCATCATTTTGATAACTGTGTTAATTGCAGGCGATAACATTTGAACTGTCTCCGTAAAAAAAAACTTTGGATTTGGATAGTTGTATTGTAGTGATAAATATAATTAGTTAGCTGAAAAATGCGCTCTTTGGTTATATCCATAATGAGCTGCGTTCGATCTTTACACATCAAAAAATAGTAATCATTAGATAACTTTCGATCTAGTCTTTGTTGAGCTTCAATCAAAGATTGATAAGCGATCGCAATACCTTGGTATTGCGATCGCTTATCATATTTTCTTTAGCAAATCCATCAGGATGTCTAGTATCGCTAATCAGTCTGACTCCAAAATTAAGAGATTCAAAAAGTAACACGGGAAGCATATCTTCATCAGTCAGATTGACTAATCTCCCAAACAAATACCTAAACCTCTGGCGGTTTTAACTAAAGTACCTTTAGGATCGACTGCACAGTAATTCTTAATTGCATCAGCAATAGGAATACTCGTTACCTGTCGATCTTGCCAAGCCACCATGTGATCGTATTTTTCCTGAGCAATTAAATCTACGGCTGCTACTCCAAAAGCCGAAGCCAAAATGCGATCTAGAGGCGAAGAAATCCCACCGCGTTGAGTATGTCCTAACACAGTAACTCTAGTCTCTGCACCGCTTTTTTGCGTAATTTGTTCGGCTAGATACTGACCAATACCACCCAAACGGCAATCAGCAAAATGTCCTTGCTCTAATACCTCTCCTGCTTCTGTACAGACAGCTTCGGAAACTACTGCAATGGAGTAATCTTGTCCTCTAGCTTGTCTTTTCTTGATATGCTCGCAGATATTTTCGATCCTATAGGGAATTTCAGGAATCATAATCATGTTTGCTCCCCCCGCAATTCCCGCATTGAGGGCGATATGTCCTGCATCTCTACCCATTACTTCGAGGATCATCACTCGGCTATGGCTGGCAGCCGTAAAATGTAGGCGATCGATCGCTTCTGTAGCAATATTCACTGCCGTATCAAAACCAATCGAGCGCTCGGTAATACCCACATCATTGTCAATGGTTTTAGGAATACCAACCAGATTTATTCCTCCCTGTTGTGTCAATTTTCGTAGAATAGCCAAACTACCGTCTCCACCAATACCAATCAGAGCATCAAGATCTAGTTGTCTATAGCCCTCAATGATTTCCCAAGAGCGATCGCACAATTCACCGTTCGACATGGGAAAAGCAAAGGGATCTCCTTTATTAGTTGTCCCCAGAATTGTTCCACCCATTGTTAGCAGTCGATCGACTTGAGTTACATCTAGGGGAATCGCTTCGGGTGGACGACTCATCAAGCCGTGAGTCGCTTTGCAAATCCCCAATACCTCCCAACCATACACATTTACCGCACAGCGAGTTACCGCTCGAATTACCGCATTTAAACCAGCACAGTCCCCACCGCTAGTTAAAATACCGATCCTTTTTCTTTCTGGCATTTATTAAATTCAACTTTGTTTACCCTCTAATTTTTCCGTTCAACGGTAACAAAGACTACAAAAATCAACAAAATTCTACACAAATAGAGACCAATCAGTAATCATCAGGGTGCTTGCAGGCGAATAAATTTATTTTCAGGTACAAAGCTCTGAAATTCACCGCGATCGCAAAAGACAGCTAAAATATCCAGAGTATAATCAGGCTGAATATGTAAGTCTGCCCAGGGAACAGCAATTTCTAGACATCGATCGAAAGCTGCCTCCGCACGACAGGCACGAATATGCCACTGATGATTTTCAATAGCCTCTCCTAACATTACTGAATCGGTAATCAAATTAATCCCCAGATGGTGATGGAAGTGATAGTTAAGGGGAGCTTCATCTGGCAAGTTGGCAATTGGTGCCGGACTATTATGATTAGTCATTCCTGGATAATACCAAAGCAAATGTAGTTCTCCAGGAATATCTTTACCTGGCTTAACCCCTGTTTTAAAGTCTAGACGCAGATAAAAATTGCGGTGGTCTAAACCATAATATAATCTTTGTGTAGTGCTGCTTTGATGCATGGTTCCCCGTGCGCCACCGACTTCGATTCTGCCTGCATGATCCCCAATCTTGTTCGTCACCAATACCGTTGATAATAGGATGAATAAAGCTTTGGGGAGGGCGATCGCCTTTTACTTCATGTTTGTCTACTGGCTGATAGATCTCTTTGGGCAAAGGTTCATTTAGGGCATGGTAAATAGCAGCAATATGTTCGCGGAATAGCTGATCGAACATCTCATCTTGGTTAGAAGAATGTCCTTCGCCAAACCACCAAAACCAGTCTGAACCTTCCGCTGCATATAAAGCCTCCCATACCTCTGGGTTAGCCTCTTCTGTTGCCTCTGGATGTCTGGCTAAAGTTTCCCTGGCTGCGGTTAGTAAATCCCAGGCACGATTTTTTACAGGATCGCCAATCCAAGTAGTAAAGCTACCGTCTACCCAGGAGCCGCTGTGTAGCTGTTGGCTGGGAATTGTTGCTGTCGGGGGAAACTTTTGGATAAATTCTTTGACTGTTACGAGCTTGATATCCTCATCACGGCTCAGTCTTTCATATAAAGCCTCTAAAAAGGGGATACCGTCACGGGGATAATATTCCCAGCAGTTTTCACCGTCTAGGGCAATGGTCACTAACCAGGGTTGCTCTAGGGCAGTATCGGGATTATGCTGATGGGATTTCAAGGAACGAGCGATCGCTTCTAAATGTCCAATCAGATCCGCCGCTGCATTACGGGGATTCATGCTGCTATAGGTAAAGCCGATTAAATCCGACAGTCGGTGATCGCGGAAGACAATGGCTAAATCTCCATGTTCAGTCTCTAATTTATAGGGACGATAGAGTAACTCTGGTTCAAAAACATTACCCGCCTCATCACGATGGAAAAAATGCTGGATACTATGACCCAATACCGCCTCATCTGAACAGATCCATTTAAACCCTTGCTGGCTGATATAGGGCAAAATTTCTGGACTGACGGACTGCTCTGAGGGCCACAATCCATAAGGCTCCTGTTCAAAGCGATCGAGGTACATTTCCCAAGCAATACTTAGGTGACGGGGAATATCTTCTGACCACTGAAAGCGATTCTGGGGCAAAGACATATTGGGTACAGCGACTCTCCCCGCATCCGTATCCGCTAATAAAGGTAAGATCGGATGGGTATAGGGCGTGGTCATAATTTCTAGCTGCCCTCGATCCTGCATCTGTTTATGCTGGGGAATAATCCGCTTGATAATTTCTCGCTGTTTAGAATAGATTCTCTGGCGATCGCTTAGGGTAAAGTCTTTGCCTTGTTTGAGCCAGCCTGCAATCTCAGCATCATCCCAAAACAGAGGATCGATCCAGGCTAAATTATGCCAAGCTAACAGATCGCTATAGTCCTGGTGCGTCCAATTTTCTAAACACCAATTTTCACCCTTTTCCTGACGCCGATCGTACAGTTGAGCATAACGAGGATGAGGTTCAATTAAGGTGTGAAAATAACCATCAAAAAAATGCTTGATAATATATTGCTTATCTTTGACCCTTAATTGCGCTTCGGGAGTTAAAGCTAAAGCCAAATAAGGATCGATCGCTTCTCCTTCGGCATAGTCTTCTAGCTGCAACATTAAAGAAGGTACTAGGTTTACTGTCTGGTGAAGCTTAGGATAACGCTCTAACATCAGAACTAAGTCTAAGTAATCTTTTGTTCCATGTAACCGTACCCAAGGTAAGCGATACTGCCCCCAAGCATCCGAGTCTGCTTCTCTCGACTTATATAGAGGTTGATGTTGATGCCAAACAAAAGCTACGTAGAGAGGATGAGACATAGATCGATCGGTAATTAGCAAGATATAGTGACAATAACTGACATACGTAAATAGCCATTAAACCAGTATGCAGCACTCACGATTAATATAAATCCTTATTCCTGATTAAAATGTTTAAGACCAAAGAAAATTAAGTAAAATATTCTTAAGAATATGGATGTCAGGACGATCGCAAGATGATTTCCAGTTTCTCCTTTCATCTCTAGGAGTACCCCTGTTAAATAGAATGAATATATTGCCCCTCAAAGCTAGCTATTGAGTCTGGGGTTCGATTCAACCATAGTTGTTAAATCTGGTTCAATTTCAGGGACATCAAACAATACGGTAGTCATGTAATTTTCTGCCCAGGCTTCCCCGAAAGCTTTTTCTAAAACGCGACGAGTTTTGTCATTTTGCTGCTGCTTGGCACAGTAATATTTTTGCCCAGCTAAATATAATTTTTGCTCCTGTGCTGAAACCGCATTTGAGCTATTAGCTTGCAGGCAATGGACTCGCAAATAACCAGAGGCTAACTCTAAAAAATCTTGTTCTTCTGCTGGATCATGAGGACGAACAAACATACAAAAATCAGAAAAAATGTCAGCCCAAGGAGGCAATTCTCTGGCTTCGGCAAACTTTACAGGGGATAACGCCGAGAGAGACTTGGTATATTCAGCCGATAATTTTTTTTCTGGGTTTGTCGGAGATAGATCGGCGATCGCTGCGCTAATGCTCCCCCTTCCTGCGACGATGTCGCAGCCAAATATTGGTAGAGAGTATTCAGCACGAGGAAACATTACACAATGAAGAATATCTAAATTGTTGCCAACTTTGGCTAATTCTAAATGCAGCTTGCGAAACTGAGGCGTTTGATAGCAGCGATTTTCGATCCGCAGTCTTTCGCCTTCAAGCTTACCTTCAACATAACCCAATCCTTCAGGCAAGTTATATGCTGAGAGTTCTAAATATTTATGCCAGTAGTTAATAATCCTTTCTGCAAGTCGATGAATTAAAGGATGTTGCTCTTGGCGCAGTGAAGGTTGGGAAGTTTCTAACATTACGGTGATTAAAATGCTGGCTTAAGACAATTAAAAATGCTGGTCATAGATGTCTCTAAGTTTAACGATATACTGAGAGTGACTTTATAGATATACATAGCTATTAATCGTAATAGATTTTAGTGCAGGAGATTTGAGTATGTTTGGTCTAGGTATACCCGAGGTGGCCGTCATTGGTCTAGTAGCAGTACTTATTTTTGGTCCCAAAAAAATTCCTGAAATTGGCAGCGCCTTAGGCAAAACTATTAAGGGTTTTAAAGCAGAAATGGATAATCCACAGTTAGATGAAGAGCGCGAAGATCGAGAATAAGCTTTTAGTTATGATTGACTAGCTTATGAAACCAAGTTTCAAAGCGATCGCCTAAAGCGGTCAAGGAATATTCTGCTTCTGCCTGTTGCCTACAGGCTAAACGCTCGATCTGATTGATTTTACCAATTGCCCTTACCAACCCCGCAATACTGTCTGGTTCCACGAGAAAGCCTGTTTCCCCATGACGGACAATTTCGGCAGGACCCCCACGACGATAGGCAATTACAGGCACCCCACAGGCTAACGCTTCAATTGCCACGTTGCCAAAAGCTTCAATCCAACGAGGGGTCATAATTAAAGCACGACATTTACCCAACTCCTGCTGTAATTCCCTAGTCTCTAAAAAGCCCAAATATTCGATGGGAGCAGCGGGAAAATCACGACAGATTTGTGACCAATAATCTTCATGCTGTATTTTGCCAAATATCTTGAGGGGAGTTCCAGTAATATTAACTGCCGCCACCGCATCTTCTAGGGCTTTTTCTGGGGCAATACGTCCCAACCAGGCTAAACTGGCACCAGGACTGTTATTAAACTCGTACAGAGATAAATCGATCGCGCTACTGAGAATTTCGCAGTCTTGAGCAAAAGGAAAAGTATTTGCCTGGGATTGAGTATATACGCCAAAGGTACCAGGATACTGTCCAATGGTCTGATGCATTATGCGATCGCTGGCATTGGTCATCGAACCCATACTGATAAAGTGGGCGATCGTCCGCTCAAAAAAAGGAGTTAGATAAAAAGGTAGCCAATCAAAGGCAAAATTTACAATCAGGTCATATTTATACTGCACTTGTCGAGCATAATCCCACATATTTGCCAAGACCGAATCATTTGGTAAACATGTTGGCACGTCTCGGCTTTGAGTCTGAACGGGAATCTGGAGATTTCCCTTGATTGTGGTAACTGGAATATTACTTAGCCAAGATTCTTGAGGAGCAACCACCTCTAGCTGATAATTTCGGCGAAGTAACTCCTGTGCCAAATTTTGGATGGTTAATTCGACTCCTCCTCCTTGTCCCGAACCCAATGAACCTACAGAAGTCGATAGTAGAAGAATTTTTAGCATTAGCGCTCAAGATCGGCTTCTTTTGGATCTTTATCGGCATGAGTTACTAGATAAAGATTTGCCTTGCCTTTTTGATCTAGAGCTAAACTGCTGATTTTATTGCTTGAATAACTATTAATCGTCGAAGCAAAATAACTAAAATCTAGTTCTTCTAACGCTTTGATTGCCGCCACTTTAACTTCATTATCTGGATCTGACTGCATTTGTTCGAGCCGAGTCGCGATCGCCGAAGTAAATTTACCCAAAGTAGTCAAATCTCTAATCGCAATTTTTCTCACTTCAGGATTTTTATCTTCGAGTAAAGAAAATAATCGCTCGTTAATTGACTTAAAACTACGGTTGGTGATTTGTGTAATCGTTCTGGAAATCAAGCTGCGATCGAGAGAATCTGCCTGAGACATCATTTTTGCCAAAGGCTCAATACATCGATGATCGCCAATCTCAGCTAATGCCCAAATTGCTTTGCGCCTTAAATCGCGTTGTGCTTGGCTGGATCTTAAGCAACGGAAAGAATCAGCTAGATCTCCAGAGTTATCTAGCGGCTGCAAATCTTTAATAAGCTCAGAAACCACATCAATATTGATTGTCGGGGAATTCTTCTGGGCAATTACAATTTCATCTTCAGCAGAATTCTCCGCCAAAGTTTTATGGCGAGCGACTAAATCTAGATTTCCTTGAGCTTGATGAGCTAAAGTTATTTCCTGAGAAAGGTCTGTTGCAGCATGAGATTCGCTTCGCACGATTGCATTTTCGCCAGCCAAGCTATTTTCTGGTTTTATTGTGGTAGGTACAATAGCGAGGGAATCTTGCTTTTGAGTTGGCTTTTTAAACAAAATTCTAACTAAGAGTAAGTAAATTGCTGATGTTAAAGCTATTGCGCCTAGTAACAATCGGCGATTAATTGCTGGGGTTGATTCGACATCAGAAATACTGTTTACTGTATTCTTCTGCTGCTTTTCTTCTGTCTTAATTCCGTTTTGAACTAGCTGATAACCTGGGGATAGCTCAACTGAATTTTCAGTCTGACAGCAATTTTCCTGGCTATACTTTGTAACTCCATGATCTTTAGCGATCGAGCCACTATTCAACGAAGCCGTCTCGATTGCCGAATTAGAATTCAATACCTTTAACTCGGCTGCGCTACTACGATAGCTAGTGAAACAAGATAAAATGAAACAAAGAAAAATAAAAGTAAACCGCTCATAAATCATAAGATCTAGTTAATCATAAAGTTAGAAAACTTGATAACATTGTGAATTTGTTCTGTCTGAGATTTATCCAACTAATTATAGAATCATTCATGGTACATAACCTATCAAATCCTAACATTTAAACGAAAGAAGAAATCAGAGCTTGACCATTAATTTGAGGGGATAACGTTACCCAAAAATCACGATTACCAGCCAGAAAAACTAATGATGGGGGATGATTGAAAAAAAACTATTCTCCGCGCTAGCATGATGAATGTTTCAACTATTCAATACCAATGACAGATAAATTAATTAGAGCCATCGCAGCAGACGGTGGCATTAAAGCAGTTGGCGTAATTACCACTAACTTAACGGAGGAAGCCAGACGCAGACATAAACTTTCTTATGTTGCCACTGCCGCTTTAGGGCGTTCGATGGCTTCTGGATTGTTATTAGCTTCAAATATGAAGAAAGAAGGTTCTAGAGTCAATTTTCATTTCAAAGGGGATGGACCATTGGGGACAATATTAGCTGATGCTGGCATGGATGGTACAGTACGAGGCTACGTTCAAAACCCCCAGGTGGAGCTTCCGCCCAACAATAAGGGAAAACTTGATGTCGGAAAAGCAGTCGGTCACAATGGTTATCTTCACGTAGTTCGAGATGTAGGGTATGGTCAGCCATATTCAAGTACAGTGGAATTAGTTTCAGGAGAAGTTGGAGAAGACGTGGCTAGCTACTTAGTTACTTCTGAGCAAACACCTTCTGCCTTATTAGTAGGTGTTTTTGTTGGAGAACTAGGCGTTGCGGCGGCTGGAGGTCTTCTATTACAAATTATGCCCCAGGCGTTACGAGATCAATCTCTGATTGATTTATTGGAGTCTCGGGTGGCTCAGTTGACTGGATTTACGCCGTTGCTGTTAGCAGGAAAAAGTCTTCCAGAAATTATGCGGGAATTACTGGGAGATCTTGACCTATTTGTTTTCCCCGAATCCCATGAAGTAAAATTTCATTGTGGCTGTTCTTGGAAGAGAGTTTTAGGTGCGCTTAAAATGCTGGGTGAAGCCGAGTTACAGGACATGATCGAAAAAGATGATGGAGCAGAGGCAATCTGCCAATTTTGTGGTGAAGTTTATCAAGCAGATGAAACTCAGCTAACACAATTAATCGCTGACCTAAAAAGCGAATAAAACATAGTCGGAACAGATGAAGATAAACTGGTAAAACCAAACTGATTAGCCAACAATCTCGAACAATTTATGGTTAGATAGCATTAAAAAATTGGCTCAAAATTTCGGAACAGCTATAGTAGTCTGAGTCTCAGTCGAAACTTTATTGACTTGATACATTCACGATATATACTCAATAAAATCAAGTGATAAGATGGGTTACGATTTAACCGCCAACATTAGGTAAATCGAATCGAAAGTTACTGGCATCACATCAGATAATTTATGGCGATAAACAAGGAACCGCAAAACTCTGGCTCAGATGCAGCAAGCAGAAAGTCTGATCCTAAAATAATCAGCAGTCAGTCACAACAGCCTGATACAACCGATCGGCTTCAAGACTTTCCCGAGAATGTTTTGCTTCCAGTGACTGCGGAAGGTAGTCAGCCGAAAGCCTCGACTTTTTCAGAGGGTGAACCTATGACTCCAAAATCTTCTTCCATTGCCAACCAGCCGCAATCTACAACCTATCGTCAGAAAAGACCTTGTTGGCAGATCTGGCAGTTATGGGGAATTTTGCTAGTACTATGCTCTGGGGGAATTGGCTACGGAGCAACCTCCTTGCTGTTAAAGTTACCCAAAACCCAAAGTTGCTCCAAAGTATTTTGGCCCGTTGCTTCAGCGTCGGTTCGTCTGTATTGCGCTCAAACCGCAGCTGAGGATAAAAATGTTAAAGGTTTGTTATCCGCAATTGAGTTGGTGGCAGTTTTACCGCAGAATCATCCCTTAAGACCAGAGATTGACCGTAATATAGACCGTTGGGCAACCTCAATTCTGGAGATTGGGGAATCAGAGTTTCAATCTGGTAAATTAGCTGAAGCGATCGCCACTGCCAAACAAATTCCCGATAATGTTTCTGCCAAAAAGTTAGTCGAGCAAAAAATTGCCCAATGGGAATCAGTTTGGTCTAGTGGAGAAGAAATCTACGCAACAGTAGAGGACAAGCTGCGCCAAGCCGACTGGAATGGCGCATTTACCTGGGCGGTACGCCTCACCGATAGCTCCAATGAGTACTGGGCAACTACCAAATACGAGGAAAGTATTAACAACATAAATGTGGCACAGGAAGAAAATGCCAGCCTCAATAAGGCACAGACTCAGGTTAGCGGCGGTAAGGTCGAAGATTTGATTTTGGCGATTGAAAAGGCAGATGAGATTGAGCCAAAAAGTTACGCTTACGAGCAGGCGCAAAAAATTATTGCTGAAGCCAAAGAGAAGTTAATCGTCAATATCGAAGGATTGATTAAACAGCAAGAATGGCAACAGTTGCTTCAGGTATCAAGCCGTCTTCCTCGCAGCTTAAACTTACAAAAACGCAATAAAGATTGGCTAATTTTGGCAAATGCTGGCTCTAGCGCTCAATTAGATACGGTATTTGGGATGGAAGAAGCGATCGAGGAAGCCAAAAAACTCAAAAAGAATAGTGAATACTATGAGCTTGGGCAAAAACTGATCGGTCGTTGGAAACTCGAAATTGAAGATGTTGGTCATTTATCTAAAGCGAAAGACCTAGCCAGAGTTGGTACTATTGCCAATTTGAATGAAGCGATCGCCGAAGCAGGTTTGATTCCCAATAATAATCCTCGTTACAGTGAGGCTCGTCAAGAAATAGCTACTTGGCGAGGACAAATACAAACCATTGAAGATCGACCGATTTTAGATCGCGCTAGTGCCGGCGAGCCGGAAGACGGCTCCGCCGCGGGTATCCTTCTCGAGGATGAAAGTGTCGGCAAGTAGCGTCTTGATGTCGGCCGGCTCGATTTCCGTGCGGGTGGGCGCCGGCCGTCCATTGCGCGAGGCGGTTCCAGTACGGAAAAAGTTCAACCGATCTCCTTCAACATGACAATACCTGGCTCCGTGCGCTCTGTCTTCTGCTGTGCCATCGGTGAACAAAATCGCACCCTCCGTCATGACCTCACATGCGGTCCGCAGCAGGATGCATGCCAGTCCGGTTTTTCGGGTTGTTCACGGCGCGGGTACGTTAAGGTTAACGAATGGTATACGTTGCGCGCCAAACGGGTCTCCGTGGCACACCAAATGCACGAAGTAGAGCAGCACTTCCAGTCAAAATCTTGGGGAGAGCAGGGGACTCGACCAACCGTCCGGGGGAAACCCGGACGGTTTTCTTTTGCGGTTCGAGATCGTTAACGACAAGATCGCGCAGCCGGTTTCCTTTGTGATTCGCGTAGCCCTCGGCTACAGGCCTCGCTATGGAAACCGGAATCACCACACGTGAGCGCCCGCGCCCGCGACACCCGATCAAAGCCGGACCAGGCGAGGCGCCGCCACCTCGCCGCGAGCCGGTCTTCAACCTTCCGCCGGGTTGTGCTGTTCTTCATCGCCGTGTGCGTCGGCATCGTATGTGCGTGACTGTGCCACGTGCTGACGATGGCGCAGGACTTCTGCGGTCACTGGTGCGCGGCGCCTTCATCCCGATCCGCTACTGCGGGCGGCGCCCGTCGACATCTCACCGTTCACCGGCCCGGTCACCTATTCGCTGCTGCACGGCAGCGTCGCGCACCTTGCCGTCAACATGGTCTGGCTTGCGCCTTCGGTTCACCGCTCGCCAACCGCTCGGCACGGCACGCTTCGTGCTGTTCTGGGTCGTCACCTCCATCGCCGCGGCGGCGCTCCACTATGTGCTGCTCGACCAGGACCAGTCGCCGCTGGTCGGCGCGTTCGGGCGCGATCTCGGGCGATGATTGGGCGCCGCGGCGCGCTTCGGCTTCCGGATCGACCGCGCTCCGGGACGCGCGGCCTTCGGCGGTCCGGTGCTGCCCGTTGCGCGGTGGTGCCTGATCTCGCGCGGGCCGTGGTGACCTTCCTCACCGTGTGGATGGCCATCAACGCCACCACCGGGCTTGTCGGGGTCCTGCCGGGGAGGAACCAGCCAGATCGCCTGGGAGGCGCATGTCGGAGGGTTCGTGCTCGGCTCCTTCTTGGCATCTCGGCGTTCACCGGGACCGGCG
>CAVRWR010000084.1:0-4213 GCA_963724445.1 uncultured cyanobacterium
CATTAGCAATGCCCATTGAGTCTTATTGATAAAGGCAAATTGATTTAAGGATAAGGAATCAAGCAAGCGACTTGTTTCCCTTTGGGGAAAATAAATCTTCTTTCCTGCCAAGGTAATTAAATTGGAAGCGTTTGACTCAATTGATTTATCTGACATTGTAGAAGATACTTCCTGTTGGAAAAGTCCTGAAAATGAATTCTTTCAGCATTTTTGATCGCGATTAATAGTATTCCATTTACCAAGTAACGCTCACTACTGTAACAGATTGTAAAGATAATGCCCAGTTATTTAAGCATTTTAAATAACTACTTTTTGCTTGATTAAATCCGATCGCTTCAATCCCCCAACTTTAAAAAAGCTTCATAAATTTGCCTGTTTAGATTAACTTCAGATTAATTGACCATAAATATACTGAAAAAGAAAGAATTTTGGACTATTAATACGTAATAATATTTAGATAAATACACGTATGAATATCTTTTAAAAATAATGCTAAATCAGATTCTCTCTTCCAAACTTTTAAATCTAGTGGTTGTTGAAGCAAACAGGGAGCAGGGAACTCAACTATGTCAATTAATTAAGACCAATAGACCTAATCTAAAAGTTACTTTTCTTGATAACTCAGAGCAGGTATTTTCCTTGATGTACGGAGAGATGGCTATAGACATCTTGTTCTTTGATATTGAGGGGGAATCCGATACAGATAATCTGGCACTGCTTAAGGCAATCTCCCCCGAAACTAGCATCATCCACTGGAGCGATTATCAACATCCAGAAGTAATTGAACTGCTATATTCTCTTGGGGTTAATTCTTTCTGCACCAAAGAAAGTGATGCCAAGATAATTTTGGAAGCGATAGATTTGGCGGTAAACTATCCCCAATCACTGTATTTAGATCAAAAACTAGATAAATGTTTACCCTTGCTGCAAAGTTAGATTTAAAAGCAGCTTCGGACTTATAGAATTAAAGTAAGATTCTTCCTTTATTTACCATCGTCTATGTCCGATCGATTTGCCGAACACAAAAATAGATTGACCGAACTAATTACTAAATACAAAGATCGCGTTGATTTTTTGACCATTCGCCTAGAACAAGCTGAGGAAACCAATATCCTATTGCGAGTAAATAGTATTGAAACTCTCAGCGAGGGGATTGCTATGGGTGGGCAAGTAAGAGCCTGCTATCGTGGCGGCTGGGGATTTTCGGCGTTTGATGATTTAAGTGGTTTAGTAGAAAGAGTTGAAGAAGCGATCGCTGCGGCGCGAATTGTCGGAGAATCGGTAACGGTTCTGGCACCAGTAGAACCAGTGCAGACAGTTTGCCAAGTTCCTCTAACGGGAAGCGATCCGCGCCATATATCCTTGGCTGACAAAAAAGCCTTGTGCGATCGCTATAATGAACTGCTTCAGGGCTACCACGATTGTCTGACTGCTACCACCGTTAGCTATGGAGACTGTTCTCAAAGAATTATAATTGCAACTTCTGAAGGTAGTGTAATTGAGCAATCTTGGTCGGATATGGAAATGCGCTTTTCGGCTACTGCTAGAAGAGATAATGCCATTCAGACGGGCAGGGAAACCACAGGTTCACGTCAGGCTTATGAAGATTTGGCGAATTTAGATCGACAGGTAATTGGTGCGGCACAAAGAGCGGTAGATGCCCTATCCTTACCAAAAATCAAGGGCGATACCTATACCGTAGTTATCGATCCGATTCTGACGGGTTTGTTTGTTCATGAAGCATTTGGACATCTTTCCGAAGCAGATATGGCGTATGAAAATCCCGATCTACTTGAAATTATGAGTATGGGTAAACGTTTTGGTTCGCCAGAACTTCAGATTTTTGACGGTGCTGCCCCCATTGAAGCAGAAGATAGCTATATTCATCGCGGTAGCTACTTCTATGATGATGAGGGAACTCCCGCCACTACCACTCAACTAATCAAGGATGGTGTATTGGTGGGGAGATTACATTCTCGCGAGACGGCTGGTAGTCTAGAGGAAAAAGCAACGGGGAACGCACGCTGTTTGGATTATCACCATTCCCCCATTGTCAGAATGACTAACACCTGGATTGCCAGAGGCAAGACTCCTGCTGAAGACTTGATTAAGGGTGTGGCTGATGGAGTATATGCCCGCAATTGGCTGGGTGGAATGACCAACGGCGAGATGTTCACTTTTAGTGCAGGGGAAGCCTGGATGATTCGTAATGGCAAATTAGCCGAACCAGTTAAGGATGTGACTCTCTCAGGAAATGTATTTAAAACCCTGGCTAACATAGAAGCGATTGGTGATGATTTTTATTGGGATGAGTCTGGCGGCTGTGGCAAAGGAGGTCAATCTGGATTAGCGGTTGGCTGCGGAGGACCTAGCTTGAGAATTAGGGATGTTACTATTGGCGGGAATGTTGATTAAGTCAAGCAATTGGTTTGATAGTCGTTACTAACTTTTAAGCAATAAATCGAATTTTGAGCAAAAAAAACCCAGCTTTTCTACTGGGTTCTGGAGCAAGATTGTTTGATTGGCTAATCCTGTAATGTTTTAGCTATTTCAATCAATAAACTTTCAACTATTAATATTTTTTGGCTATGAATCATATAATCTTATTGTTTAAAGCAAAATACAACAGTAAATCTACTAAGGATTTATTTCTGTTCTCCTGCTGTTTCTAGTTATTTTTACTTAACTACTTATCTTAAATAATGACTAGTATTCTCCAGATTGGACAAACTGCCCCAGATTTTTCTGCCATAGATCAAAGTGGCAACGTGGTAAGTCTTAAAGATAAAAGCGACTCTTGGCTAATACTATATTTTTATCCTAAAGATAACACTCCAGGCTGCACTACAGAAGCCAAAGACTTTACAGCTTACAGAGATCGATTCGAGGAGCTAAATGCTCATATTATTGGAGTTAGTCCCGATTCTGAGAAATCCCACTGTAAGTTTATTGATAAGCAGGATCTATCTCTACAGCTATTGAGCGATCCTGAACACAAAGTAATTGAAGCTTATGGCGCTTGGCGATTAAAAAAATTTATGGGCAAAGAATATATGGGAGTAGTGCGATCGACTTTTTTGATTACTCCAGAACGTAAAATCGCTCAAGTCTGGGATAAGGTTAGAGTCAAGGCTCATGTAGAGAAAGTGCTGCAAGAATTACAAGAACAAGTCAATTAACTGCTTTATCCAAATTGTTCCAGACTGATTGATTAAATTCTTCTAGGGATTGCAGAATCGTATCGGCGATCGCAAATTTAGGGTTATCTTGCTGCGCTACTTCGGGAATAGCAATACACTTCATCTGTGCGGCTTTGGCAGCTAATACTCCATTGAGGGAATCTTCTAAAGCCAAGCATGATTGGGGCAAGACGTTTAGTTTCTTGGCGGTGGTTAAGTAGACTCCAGGGTGCGGCTTACCTAAAATTTCTGACTCTGCCGAATAGATCTGGGTAAATACATCAGCTAGATCGAGTCTTTGTAAGGCAGCCTGAATGATTTTAGCTGCACTAGAAGAAGCCAAAGCTATTTTGACATCTTTGCTTTTGACCAAAGAGAGAGCATTATCCACTCCTGGCAAGGGTTTTCCTTTGAGGTGAATTAATTCAATGACTTTAGCAACAATCAATTCCTCAACTTCAGACTTTAATAAGTTATTCCATGGATATTGCTGATACCAGTAGTCCACAACTTCATCTATTCTTAGTCCTTTAGTTTTGAGACACAGCTCAGTAGTAAGTAAAATGTTTACCTGGGCAAATACTAATATTTCGGCTTCTTGCCATAAAGGTTCAGAGTCGATTAGTAAACCATCGAGATCGAAAATTACAGCTTCAATCACTTTAAATTATCAATAATTCGTAATTAGGTACTAAGTTTATCTTTGATTTCTGCGTCTGAAGCTCGAAAACCAACTAATACCGCTTGACCGTCTTTAGTAATCAACGGTCGTTTTAGCAACATTGCATCCTGAGAAAAAGCCTCAATCCACTGTTGATCTGTCCAGGTATTTCTCGCTTCACCAAGATTACGGTATGACTGTCCTGAAGTATTGCGCATCGGCTTACTACCTAATGCTTTTACCCAACCAGCAATAGTTGATTTGTTAGGGGGATGATTCTTAGTATTAATAAACTCGTGTTCAATATTATTGTTTTTAAGCCAGGCGATCGCCTTTTTGCAGGTTCCACAGTTTGGTATACCGTAAACTTTAA
>CAVRWR010000085.1:0-6710 GCA_963724445.1 uncultured cyanobacterium
AGAATTTAGTGCAATATGAATATTATGTCTTTATCAGGTTTGACTTGGAATGATTGACCATTTTTGCGATCGCCAAATCAACAATCAAAGCAAACTCTAAAGTTACCGTATTCAATCTGTGTGTGAAGATTTCTATGAATAGTATTCTACAAAAAACCGCCCCAATTATTTTTGCTGTCTTAGTGACAGAAATCGATATTAATCCTGTGCAGGCTCAAAGTGAGCTACTCGATCGCATAGAACAATACGGACAAGAAAGTCAGCGCAATGGCGTTGGTCAGGTAACAAACGTTAATCAGTTACGAGATGTCTCACCCACAGACTGGGCTTATGAGGCATTGCGTAGTTTGGTGGATCGCTATGGTTGTATAGCTGGATTTCCCAATCAAACCTATCGAGGCAGTCAATCTCTAACCCGTTATGAATTTGCCGCCGGGTTAAACTCTTGTTTAAATCAAATTGAACGCCTGATTGCTAGCCAAGACTCTGTAAGTTCAGAGGATTTAAATACGATCAAACGTCTTAGTCAAGAATTTGAGGCAGAATTAGCTGCTTTAGGGGGAAGAGTTGACGAGATTGAAAGCAGAACTGCCGCGTTAGAAGATAGCCAGTTTTCCACTACTACCAAGCTGGCGGGAGAAGCCATATTTGGTATTGCTAGCGTAGTTTCAGGTTCTAATGATGATGGAGTTGAAGCAACCGATGATGAAATTGATCGAGTCCCCGTTTTGGGCTATCGCACTCGCTTAGAATTGGAAACTAGCTTTACGGGAGATGATTTGCTTTTTACTCGTCTATCTACAGGTAACTTTCCCGAGTTTTCCGAAACTACAGGTACATTTCAGGGAGAGATTGCTTTTGCCGAACCTGCCGATAGTGACTTAGGTTTAGAAGTCTTGTTTTACGATCGCCCTCTGGGAGAGAACACTAATATTTTAATTGGTGCTGCGGGACTGGCTGCGGATGATATTGCTAATACTTTGAGCGTCTTAGATGGTGACGGTGGTTCGGGGGCAGTTTCGGCTTTTGGCACCCGTAGTCCGATTTATTTCCCCCCTGGAGAAACAGGAGTGGGTTTGATTCACAGTTTTGGCGAAAAGCTGGAGTTTAGTGCAGGTTACTTAGCAGGAGAAGCCAGCGATCCCAGTGATGGAGCAGGTTTATTCGATGGTTCCTATAGTGCGATTGGACAGTTAACTATTACACCTATAGAAAAATTAGGTATAGCTCTAACCTATGTAAATGCTTATAACCAGAGCGATACGGGAGTCGGTAGCGATTTAGCTAATATTCAATCTCTTACCGCAGCAGGAGAAGATGCCGATCCTTTAGATCCTGGAGTATTTGAGGGCGGTGTACCGACATCAAGCAATTCCTATGGCGCGCAGTTCTCCTTTGCCTTGAGCGATCGCCTGGTGATTGGCGGTTGGGGTGGCTTGAGTAAAGTAAGAACCCTCGATGCGGTTAATGTTGACGGTCAAACTATTGGACGAGGAAGTCAGGAGATCTGGAATTGGGCAGCTACTCTGGCTTTTCCCGATCTGATTAAAGAGGGCAGTCTGGGAGGAATTATTGTCGGTATGGAACCTTGGGTAGAGAGTTCTACTATTGATGCAGCAGGATTTGAAGTAGACGAAGAGAAATCTTTGCACGCCGAGGCTTTTTATGAATATAGATTCAACGATAATATCGCTATTACTCCTGGAGTTATCTATGTGAACAAGCCTGATAACAATGCTGATAATGATGATTTATTTATCGGTACGTTGCGGACTACCTTTAATTTCTAGAGCGTTCTCAAGCTAGTATCTCGTGAGGGCATGGCGATATGCCCTTGCTTCATCAAGCCGATCTAGCGATCGCCATAGATTATAAAAAATCAGCTTTAGATTGACTTTGCATTGACTTCGTAAATAAACTGGTAAAAAGCCTAATATCGCGTTTCCTACTGACTAATCTTTTGGGGATCGATATTAATAAAAGGCAATGCACCATCACCTCCCATCACCATCGGAAATTTGCCATCCCATTTAGTAATTGCCTCTTTTTGCAAGAGTGCAGGAGTTAAAGTTAGCTTTTGTAATCTTTGAGCCTCTGCTTGCCCTTTGGCTCGATTAATTTCAGCTTGGGCAGTTTTCTCAGCTTTTAGGGCTTCATAGTCAGCTTGCTTTGCCTGTTGTTCGGCAATTTGTTTGGCTTCAATTGCCTTGGTAAATTCTGGAGAAAAGGCAATATTAACCAACGATACATCATCAACGATGATTCCATAATCATCGAGTCTTTGTTGGAGTTCTACGTCAATTTGTTGCTTAACTTCATTACGTTTGGTGATAATCTCTTCAGCATTTTTTTGGGCAGAAGCAGCCTTTACTATTTCCGAAACCGCAGGATCGATAATTCGATTAACAATTTGTTCTTCATCACCAATCCGCTGAAAAATAGTATTGACTTTTTCAGGATTAATATGCCAATTTAGGGCAATTTCTATGTTTACATCCTGTAAATCTTTAGAAGAAGCAGCAGCAGTAACGTCATTTTTCTGTACGCGCACGGTTAGGGATTGAACTGAGTTAACCACAGGAATAATTGCATGAATACCTTCGTCTAGAATTGTGTCTTGTACTTTCCCAAAGCGCATTACCACACCGCGATCGCCAGCTTTTATAATGGCAAAAGGCTTAAATGCAATTAAAGCTAAAAAAGCTAAAATGCCAAGACTAGAATATACAATAAGTTTATAAGGGAAACTGTTTTTAGCGTTCATAAAACTACCTTCGTTATAAATTTTAAAATTATGAGAACTTTTATTTTAGTTTTCTGTATTTTCTCTCAATAATTCAATACCTTGTTCGAGAAGTTCAAGCATTCTTGTTTGTCGATCTATCAAAATTTTAGATTGCTCAATTGAGTAATCGTTTTGTTTCTTGATAGTCTTAATAAGTTTAAATTGTGCATATGTGTTTTCTGAGTTTGTTTCTAATGACAACACTATATCATTAATACGAAATACAGCTCTTATTATAGAAATACCTATGGCGATCGCCAAAAAACAAAAAATAATAGCAAAAATAGTTAAACCAATCATAGGTAAGTACCTAAACAATATTAATTACATATTTACTGCTAAAACTATTAGGGAACATCCTATTTTTGCACATACCTAATTTATGTTTTTGGTCATCAGAAAATCTAAAGACGTTTAAAGTTAAAAGTTTTAGCCACCAGAGATTGAGGAAACTGTTGAGTTTCCTGGTTATATTTTTGAACTGCTTGATTGTGACGCATTCTTTCTACTGCCAAACGATTCTCAGTACCAGTAATTTCATACTGAAGATGAATAAATAATTGGCTTGACTGTAATTGCTGGTTAGTGGCAGCATAGCGAGAAAAATCAAGAATTGCTCGATCCAATATGGCGATCGCCCTGGTTTTGGCTGCTGGCTTATCTGCCTTTAGATATCCTTGTCTAGCTGCAATTAATTGACTAATAATTTCTTGTTCGTGGTTGGCATAGGTATTAGTAATTTCAACTAGTTGGGGAATCAGATCGGCACGTCTTTGTAGTTGATTTTCTACTTGCTTGTGAGTAGTTTCAGATTCCAGCTTAGTAGCAGTTAGATAATTATAAGTGGCAATACTCCAACAGGCGATCGCGCTAATGACAATTAAGCGAAAACCCCAAGCCATTCTAAGGCGATGCTTAACTTGCCTTTGTTGCTGTAGTTGTTGCTGTTCGGAAGTTTCAAGCTCATGTATGGCTTTTTGGATCAGGCGATCGGATATTTGGACTTCTGAACCAGCCTCAGTTAGGGACTTGCAAGAAAATAAGATACCAGTCAAACTGGGACAATAGTAATATCCCATTTGGGTAATGTTTCAGAACGCTGCCATTGGGGTTGGTACTGTTCTAACTCTTGTGACAAAACTTTGATTCCTTTTTTATAGGTGGTTTCAACCCGATGTATAATAGGTTTAATTCCCTTCCAAGTCATATTAGCAGCCCAGTTTACTGCGGCTTCAACCGAATCTAAAATCGCGCCATTCCAATAGTTTTCTAGGGCAGCCCAACACCGCTCTATGGGATTGTACTTGCTATGGTACGGAGGATAGTAAATCAGTCTAATTTTTAAATTAATTGCTTGAGACAGTTCAACCATGCGTTTGATAAATTGTGTTCGGTCACTGCGAGTTGCTGCACCCCCATCAAGATCAATCACCCATTCATCGAGTGAAAGGTAATTGTGTTGATTCTCATGCCACCAAGCGGTTAAACAATCGACGATAAAATCGCTGGTCTCAGCCGACTGACCTAAATAAATCGATAGTTGATTGCTATGGGTGTTGAGAATACCAAAAGGAACTAAGACTGCTTGCCACTGTGTATCGTGGTCATCTGCTTGTTTTGCCTCCAGAGTCCGAGCTTTACCACCTCTCGAAAGTTTACCAATCTTCACTTTGGCTTTGGTATCGATAGACACTCGCAGGGATTTGGGATTCTCATCTGATGCCTGATTCTCACGGAAGACATTCTCGAATATGGCATCTGTTTGGGGAATTTTTTTCAAGGGTTTCGTTTTTTGTGTTTTTTTAGGCGATACCCCAAGCGATTAAGAATCTCTCCTACTGTCTGGCGAGATGGCAATTCGCTCTCGCCGTAGCCATTTTCACTCACTAATGCTTCTCGTACTGCTCTGGCACTTATACGGGTATATAGAAAGGTCGATTGAAATTTTGGGTCTGCCTGAGCTTGACCATCCACCAATGAACGAATATCCACTTCTAAGTTGGGCAGAACCTCTTCACTTTTGTGTCGTCCCCTGGCCTGATAGTTATCTACACAGACTATCCCCGTCCGCCTTTCATGCAAGCCAAGTTGCACACAGGAGCGATTCCATCCCAAAACGGTTTCTGCTTTGCGGGCAGAACTCTCGAAGTAATCTTCCGTGACTTTTGCCATGAAGTCTCTTTTGCGGTTGCCTGTGAGCTTCTCGGCTGCATCTTTGAAGGTATATTTGATGTTATCAGTGAGCATGAACCCTGTAATTCCAATTTAAGAAGATTAGGAAGCACGGGCAGAGCCGCACTTCCTAATCTTCTAGAATGGCTGGTATTTTATTTCTCCGCAAGTCCCTAACTGCGGAATGTCAGTTAGATACTTCTGCCATTTCAATTGTACGGTTATCAATATCTTTGACTAAAAAATTTAACGGATTGTCACGGCGAATTTTATACTTTAAGCGTCTTGATTGAACCCGCATTAATAAAGCTTCGAGGCAGTCTCGATCAAAACAAACATGACGTTGACGCTCTTTGTAGCCACCGCTAGCACCAGCAATAATATGTAGCTGGGTATTTTTTCTTAATTGATACCATAGTCCATCGGCACCATTTAAGGTATTGCTGCCAGGAGTTGCCGACATATAAAGTGGATCGAGTCCACCTCCACCCATTGCCTGCTCATAATTATAGTAATAGTGCAGCGGAACATCCGCAGCGGGGAGATCTAGTAACCCTTCGTAAAACTGCTGAGCAGTAGACAAATCGGAAACCATTACAGTGTAGACTTTCGGAGCGCTGCTTAAAAACATCCACATCGCTCCAGCATAAGCCACTAAGAGCATTACCATCACACCTTGGGTAGAGAATAAACTATCCAAAGCGATCGGTGGTAAAAACGCACCCAAATAATTTGTCATTTTTAGATCTAAGCAAATAGTATTGGCTATCATTTTGAAATTAGGATTGCTTAAAAAGTAGGTCTTATAAAACTTGTTATTATTCTATTTTATTGTCAACTATTGAGTTAAGCCATGTTGAAGGGCAAAACGAACTAATTCGGTACGGCTGTTAGTGCCTGTTTTGCCAAATAGACGACTGACATACTTTTCGACGTTACGGACGCTGGTACTTAATTCACGGGCAATTTCTTTATTCATCAAGCCTTGAGCAACTAAATCCAAAACACTTTGTTCTCTTGGAGTCAAATCAATCTTAATCGGCGGTGGGGTAACGGTAATGCCACCGCTACCGCTCAGTTTATCGTCTAATTTTGCTTTTATTTCAACTAATTCTTTGGCAATTTTTTCTAATTCACCACTGCTGTCGCCACTACCACTATTGTTTCTAATTTTGGATAGCAGATTTTTAACGATCGCCTCTAGTTCTTCGGGATCGAAAGGCTTGGATAAGTAAGCATCACAGCCAGCTTCATAACCTTGAATGCGATCGCTGGTCATGCCCCTGGCAGTCAGAAAAACCACTGGAACAGATCTGTAACGAGGATCTTCTCGCAGTTTGGCTAAAAATTCGTAACCATTGACATCTGGCATCATAATATCAGAGATAATCAAGTCTGGAGTTTGAGACTCAATCACTTGCCAAGCTTCTTCGGCATTACTGGCTAAGGTAACTTGCCAAGCTTCATTATCTTCTAGATATGCCTGTACGGATTCTCTGATCCCAGGTTCATCGTCTACTAGCAATAATTGTTGTTTTTCTGACATAAGGTTCTCGAATTATGTTTAGTAGTCTATAGACTATCAACTATTTCCATCATAAGACTTCTAACAGTGGTTGAGACCAAAAACAATCACTAGATAATAATTAAGTCTGCTTGAAAACACTAAATCATATATAAGCAAAAAATCCTCTTACAAGATCAGAACAGTAAGAGGATTTTTTGCAAAAAGGAACCTGGCACTGAGCTATTT
>CAVRWR010000086.1:0-18897 GCA_963724445.1 uncultured cyanobacterium
GGTAGATGACCCATCCATAGTGGTAAATGATTATCTTTCAAGCTACTCTCAAACTCTAAACAAAGACCAAATTGAAATACTCAAAAGAGAGTTAAATCCCTTTAAGAAATAACAATAGAATAATTAGCTACCATAGACGGATTTATACAGCCAAATAAAATTAAGCTCTTAGTCTAACATTGGCTATAATAGGAGATTGTGAAACATATTTTAAGGTAAATCATGGGTCGTAAGTGTACAATAACGGGCAAAAAAGCCAACAATGCAATGGCGGTATCTCACTCACACCGTCGTACCAAGAAATTACAGAACGTCAATTTGCAGTGGAAAAGAGTATGGTGGGCGAGAGGGTAATCGTTGGGTTAGATTGCGTCTCTCAACTAAAGCGATTAAGACTCTCGAAAAAAGAGGCATCGGTGCAATGGCGAAAGAAGCTGGTCTTAATCTTAATAAATACTAAAGTAGCCTTACCAATAGTTATGACAGTTAGAGCAATTTGGCTATTTGGCTTAAATTTGCTCTATTTTTTTATTGCCTAAAGTGCTAGCAAAACTAAATATTTTGAATTTAACTATCTTGATTTAGTGGCAGCCAGCGCGATCGCCTGGGGCAGTATATTATGTTCTTGTGTCTGGATTCTGGCGTGCAGAGTTTGCCAATTATCTTCAGGCAATACAGGTACAGCAGCCTGCATAATTATTTCGCCACTATCAACTTCCAAACTAACCAAATGGACGGTACAGCCAGTAATTTTAACCTTGGCTGTCAAAGCCTGTTCAACTGCCTTAATGCCCTTAAAACTGGGTAACAAACTCGGATGAATATTAATTACACGGTTAGGATAGCCATCAAGTAAAACCTGAGTAATAATTCGCATCCAACCTGCCATAATTATCCAGTCAGCACCATAAGCTTTTAAAACAGCTACAATCTCGTGGTCTAAATTTTCTCGACTGCTATATTTTCGATGGTCAACTAATACCGTAGGAATCTTGTATTTCTCGGCACGTTCTTTTACCTTGGCATTGGGATTGTTATAAATTAAAACTCGTATCTCGGCGTTAAGGGTGCCGTCGGCGATCGCTTTTGCCACTGCTTCAAAGTTGCTTCCGCTACCCGAAGCCATTATGCCTAACTGAAGAGGAGAATTAACTTGAGAGTAAGAAGCTAAGGATGAAGGATTAGGGGATATTAGTACTTTGCCAGAATCTTCGAGGTTATTCTGTACAACTGATTCGCTCATTAGTTTTGTATTGGTAGCTTACTACTAAAAGTTATTTACTAATACTCTTAGCACTAATTAGTAGCTAGCTCACCCTCCAGCCCGACTATTTATTGCAAACCCAGCCAAGCTAGTAAACCTTTTCCTGTTACATACTCAATAATTAAAATTGCCGCAAAACCGATCATGGCGGCACGAGAATTCAAGCGTTCGGAATAGGAGTTGAAGCCAAATTTTGGCTCTTCTAGATCGGGAGTCACACTCGGTTTAATTTCGTTTTCCATTGTTTTATTCTACTATCTAGTTATTTTAACAAATCTTTACCTATGTATTGTAATCGATTTCCCATAGCTAAACTGTCATGACCAACTCAAGACTTTTGGTGATGTACTTCAATCACGGTATGAACATTACCTCTGGGGGTAAAGTCGCCTTTAACAGTTGCTTCTAGAGGATCGCAAGCAGCAACAAAATCATCGAGGATTTGATTTACCACTTCTTCGTGGGGGATATAGCGATCGCGATAGCTATTAATATACAGTTTCAAGCCTTTTAACTCCATCACTGTTTGATCGGGAGAATAAGTAATATAAATGGTGGCAAAGTCAGGATAGCCAGAAAATGGACACTTACAGGTAAATTCTGGCAGAGTAATACTCACATCGTATTTACGACCAATTCTAGGGTTAGGAAAAGTAATTAATTCTCCTTCGGCGATCGCTCTTTCGCCATATTTTAGTTCGTTATCTGTAGATGTTGTAGAAGCAGTGGTCATAAGTTTTCGCTAATTGTATTCTTGGTTGAATATTTAACTAAATTAAAAAATTATTTATATCGCACTAGATTGACTCGATAACGTTGTTTTTTGGTTACAGATACTTCGCCAATTTCCAATCTGCCTTTGCCGCGCACGGCAATTAGATCCCCTTCTTTAAGGTTGTGGCTAGATTGAGTTATCTCTTTCCAATTAACCCGCACATCCTTATGAGAAATAGCGTCTGCCATCTTACTGCGAGACACCCCAAAGCCAGCGGAGGCGATCGCATCTAAACGCATAGAAGCTTCTACCGTAGTCAGTTCTTTTTTAGATGGTGGGCGAATCTTTAGTTCGCTCAATTCAATCTGCTGAGTTTTCACTGCCACGGATCTTACCTGAGTCAGGGAATTGGTTAAAAAATCTACCATTTCTGGGACAACTATCGCCTGCGCGCCTCTTTCTCCCAGAACAATAATATCCCCGACCTTTTCTCGAACAATACCTGTACCCAGCAGGGAACCTAAAAAATCCCGATGGGTAGCAGGATCGAACAGAAAGTTTCCCGCGATATCTAAAGCAGCCAGTTCAATTTGGGACTCATCCAAGGGAAGATCGGTACGGGATAGTCCAATGCGCTGTCTCTCAGCTTGAGGATAGCCGCCCCAGGGCAAAGCTTCAACTTCCGTAAGATTCTGGAAGATTAATTCTACTTCGGCTAATACTGGAGGAGATAGAAAATCAGTAACGACCGTCTCCCAGTTATTGATTGCACGATCGGCTTGGTCGATGACACGAGTGATTTCTGCTTTATTTTCGACGCGCTTTAATAAATCTTCTCTGGGCAACATTTAGTTCTGATAGTTCTGATTCGTCTTGATTTACAGATCATTTTACCGAAATATACTTAACTTAGTTCGATCTTAGCCATAAAGAAATCAATTATGTCCAGTAATCCATTTAAGGCGTACAAAATAGCTATAATCACCTGATTTATCGGTAATTTTGGTAATTTTTTGCAGTTTAAGATTAAAAGGAATGGCGGTTGTCAGGTATTTCTGGACGTAGATGCCAAGATCGGGAGCAAGATAGTTTGCCGTCAACGCTGCTAATCCTACTCCCATGATTTGGGGCAAAGGCGATCGCGGCAGGGTTAAATGCGCTGTAATTGCCATACCTGCTGTGAGGATTGCTGCTACAGATGAATTTGTGCCGCAGCGGGGATGAAGTGCCAGATTTTCTTCTCCCTGTTGCAAACGAATTAGGGCTAAATTAACTGCTCTTCTTAAGTTAACTGGGTTGATGTCACCGTAGAGAAAAAAACCTTTTTCTGTGGACAAGCCGCTAATGGTTTCATTGTCTGCGGATAAGTAGCTAGATGACAAACTGGTTTTTGCCCGATTAACTAGATCGCTTAACATCCAGATGGTGGCATGTTCTAAGGCATGTACCTGACGAGTTATCACAAATTCTTTTAAGCCAGGAATAAAGCCAAACTGCTTGAGTAGTTCTGCATCTTGATTCGGCTTGAAGCAAAGATTGTCAAATCCTGGGTTGGAATAGATGGCATCGTTCATAATTTTAGTTAACGATCGCTTGGTATATGCAGCTTAGAAGATGTTCGCCAGATTTTTTGCCCCTGGTTAAAGCTGTTTTTTGGTTTGATCTATTCTATCGATTTTTGTAATCTAGTTTCGCTTAAAAGATGCTCCCGCGACCATTGCCAGATATATATTTGCCATTTTTGTGGCATAAAACACTATGTTTATTATTTGTTTGTTATTTGACGACAAAATATTAAGTTAAGTGTTTTTTTAGGGCAGCAGACAGCAAGACTAGAACTTTGTAATTAAAAGCTTAGGATTTACAATTTTAGGCAGCCTGTACCTGTAGGATATTAAATTAACTCTCAGCCGATTCCAGAGAAATGAAGCTATCACCCCAAGAACAAGATAAATTAACCATATTTACCGTAGGACTCCTTGCCGAAAGACGCAAAGATCGAGGTCTAAAATTAAATTATCCCGAAGCGATCGCCTTCATCTCCGCTGCTATTTTAGAGGGTGCTAGAGAAGGTAGAACAGTGGCAGAGTTAATGAGCTATGGAACCACTATTCTTGGTCGCGATGAAGTCATGGACGGGATTGCCGAAATGATTCACGAAGTCCAGGTAGAGGCAACTTTTCCCGACGGTACCAAGCTAGTTACGGTACACAATCCGATTCAGTAATCAGTCATCAAACCCATGATTCCAGGAGAAATAATCACCCAGCCAGGGACAATGGAACTAAACGCCGAATTTATTTTAAAGACAGCGTTATTTAAGTAGGGACGAGTTGTTCACTCCAGCGTAGGAAACTCAGAATGAATCGGATTAAATATCAAAGCAACCTAGAGTTAACCCTGCAATGTAATCAAGCTGGACAAACAGTTTGTCAACATCAATATACTACTTATCCCCTAAGACTATCTTCAGCCTTTTACTTGGAAGGACAAAACTCTAATCGAGCCTATCACTATCTAATTAATACCTCTCCTGGACTACTCGCTGGAGATCGACTTAGCTTATCTCTACTACTTGAATCAAATACTAGTTTATACCTAACGGATCAAGCTGCCACTAAAGTCCATCCGATGCCAGAAATCGATACCAAAGCTGAGATTGACTCCAAAATTACGCTAAATGCGGACGCTAATTTAGAATTTGTTCCCGAACCAATTATTCTCTATACAGATTCACTATTTGAACAGAAAACAACGATTAAACTGCACCCGACAGCCAGGCTTTTTTTTGGCGAAATTGTCTTACCTGGAAGATTAGCGAAGCAGGAATATTATGACTTCAAATATTACTCAAATCGCTTGAAAATTATGGATTTAGAGAATAATTTACTATTAATTGAGGCGATGCATCTGGAGGGAAAGAAAAATCAATTTAAGCACAACAAGCTGTTTGTATCCTTACCAATTATGGGAAATGCGATCGCAATATTGCCAGATATAGACCTTGATTTATTGATTACCAATTTAGAAGATATAAAATTGGCAAAAACTAATAATCTTGAAGTTGCGACCTCGATTTTACCTGCCAATAACGGAATTTTAATTCGGGCATTGAGTAACAAAACCACTGAAGTAAAACGATATTTCACCTATGCTCTAAACTGCATTCGAGCCATGACTAATCAATCCTCCTTACCCCATATCCCCAAATAAATATCTATGACTGAAGTAGCTAAAACATACATTGGCAATATTAATGACAATTCTGACCTTGCCCAACTAGTTGCTACAGAAGCTTGTTTAGAAGTAACTTTGACCGAAAGCGATCGCGCCAAAGGTAGAATACACGCTCATACAAGTTCGGGTATTGCAGTCGGGATTATCAAAGATCGAGATCGCCCATTGCGATCGGGTGATTTATTTAAAACTGATTCTGCTAAAACGCTAATAATTCACTTACAAGAACAAGAATTATTAGTATTGGATTTATCGTTTTTAGCTAAAAATATTACGCAAGCAAAATTAGTCCAACTTGGTCATACTTTAGGCAACCATCATTATCCAATTATGATGCAAGATAACAAAATATATGTGCAAATAGTTACCAATAAAAAAATTGTTGAAAAGCTAATTAAAGATCTAGACATTCCCAATTTGCAAATCAAATACCAAACACAATCTGAATTGCAACAATTAGCCTTCTCCAGCCACACTCATTAACAGTCAACAGAAAAATATAGGGTGGGCAGTGCCAATACAATCACAAATACCGAATATTTAGAAAATGCCCACCAGTCAGTAATTAAGTAATTAGTAATCAGTTTTTGAACCAATCCCTCGCGTCAAATTTAACCAAACTATATATCCTTCAGGGATTAGCCTTTGCCTGGTTTCCAATTCCTACAATCGTCTTATTCTATGAAAGTTATGGACTAAATATAGAGCAGATAGTTCTTTTAAAAACTATTTTATCTTTATCAATTTTATTGCTGGAAGTCCCATCGGGATATTTAGCAGATCTTTGGGGCAGAAAAGCCTGTTTAGTAATTGGTAGCGGAGTTTGGGTTGCTAGTTGGCTAATCTACTGTACGGGAACATCTTTTAACGAATTTGCGATCGCCGAAATCTTAGCAGGAGTGGCAGGAAGTTTGATTTCTGGTGCCAATACCGCCTTGGGTTTTGATACTCTCTTACAGCTTGGAAGGAAAGAATACTATCAGCAATGGTCAGGAAAACTAGTCGCCATAGCAGGTATCAGTGAAGCAGTATGTGGCATTGTTGGTGCGGCGATCGCTTCTATTAATCTAGTCTATCCTTTCTATCTACAAACAGTTTGTTTAGTTATCTATTTTTGTCTGTCATTAACCTTAATTGAACCCAAAAGTCACCAGGCTATTGCGCAAGCCCATAAGTTAAATCAGTTAAAAAATATTATTGTCGATGTCGCTAAACGCCCTCAACTAAGATGGCTAATCTTACTTAGCAGTGTTTTTTCTAGCGCTAGCTTTTTAATTGTTTGGCTATCCCAAGATTATTTGCAGCAGCTCAATATTCCCATTCAAGCATTTGGTTGGGCGTGGGCAGTGTTTCATCTGGGGATGAGCTTGGCTTCAGTAAATTCCCATCGTATTCAGCGAATTTTGGGAATTAAGCCAGCGATATTTCTTCTGGTACTAATTTTAGGAGTTTCTTACATCTTCCTGGGCAAGATCGACCAAGTTTGGGGCGTAGTTTTTATTATGAGTATTTATCTGGTGCGTGGAATCTGGTCACCCTTAATTCTCAATGCGATCAATCAACAAATCTCTTCGACCGTAAGAGCAACGATTCTTTCAATAAATAGTTTGGTCTTTCGGGTCGCTTTTGCGGTAATTGCTCCCATAATTGGCGCGATCGCCTCGCGCTATGATTTATGTACAGGATTAACTCTGGCTGGGGTCTTATTTCTGACTGCTGGCTGGTTTTGCTGGTGGCAATTGATTAGAGTAAAGACGTTATGAACTGTTTCCATGTTTTTTCACCAGTTAATCAACTAAAATCATCTAATACTAATTTGCATAGATCCACTCACTGTTTGTATGCATCGAGCAAGGGAAATATTCAGAAGCCATATTACACACGTATAGCATGAGTAAAAAGCGAGTACTATCAGGGATTCAAACTACTGGCAATCTACATTTAGGGAATTATTTGGGGGCAATTCGCAACTGGGTGGAGATACAGCAGGATTATGATAATTTCTTCTTTTTTGCCGACCTCCATGCCATTACCGTCCCCCACGATGCCAAAGTATTGGCCGAAAATACCCTCAAGATGGCAGCGGTATACTTAGCTAGCGGTATCGATCTTGAATGCTCGACCATTTTTGTCCAGTCTCATATTTCGGCGCATAGTGAACTGGCTTGGTTACTCAACTGTGTTACTCCACTCAACTGGTTAGAAAGGATGATTCAGTTTAAGGAAAAAGCTGTGAAACAGGGGGAAAATGTTGGCGTAGGTCTATTAGACTATCCTGTGCTGATGGCGGCAGATATCTTGCTCTACGATGCTGACAAAGTACCTGTGGGAGAAGACCAAAAACAACATTTAGAATTAACTAGAGATATTGCAGGTAGAGTCAACGATCAATTTGGCAAGAAGAAACAACCTGTATTAAAAGTACCAGAACCGATGATTCGTAAAGAAGGAGCCAGAGTAATGAGCTTGACGGATGGTACCAAGAAAATGTCTAAGTCTGACCCTTCAGAATTAAGTCGGATTGAGCTACTCGATTCTCCTGATGCAATTCGGCGCAAGATTAAAAAGTGCAAGACAGACCCTGTAAAGGGATTAACTTTTGACGACCCCGAACGCCCAGAATGCAATAATTTGCTTACTCTATATCAAATTTTAGGCAACAAGACTAAGGAAGAGGTAATAGTTGAGTGTCAAGATATGGGATGGGGACAGTTTAAGCCTCTGTTGACCGAAACTACTGTTGAAGCTCTCCAACCAATTCAAGACAGGTATTATGAGCTGATGAATAATCAAGACTATCTTAATTCTGTTTTGCAAGAAGGTGCAGACAAAGCTAGAGCAGTGGCTAATCAAACACTAACTAGAGTTAAAGATGCTCTGGGATTTTTACCACCTCTTTAAATTTGGATATCATAGCAGCATCACAAAATGATTAGAACGGGATAAACACTGTAATCTTAATGACTAGTAATCTTCGACAGGCAGTATTAGACAAGGATTTTTTAGTAACGGCAGAAGTTGCGCCGCCTAAAGGAGGAGACCCTGCACGCATGCTCGAAGTCGCAACGAAATTGCAAGGCAGAGTTCATGCCGTAAACGTCACTGATGGAAGTCGTGCAGTATTAAGAATGTCTTCGATCGCTGCTTCGGTAATTTTATTAAACCATGGCATTGAACCAGTGTGTCAGGTGGCATGTCGCGATCGCAACTGCATCGGTTTACAGGCAGATTTAATGGGTGCTTATGCCCTGGGAATTCGCAATATTCTGGCACTTACAGGAGATCCCGTTAAAGCAGGAGATCATCAAAAGTCGAAGGCAGTGTTTGAACTAGAGTCGGTTAGATTACTTAAGCTGATTGGCAAACTTAATCGTGGAGTTGACTTTAACGATCGGGCAATGCCCGATCGCGCTCTTGACTTGTTTTCTGGTGCAGCGGTCGATCCCCAGCTCAAAAGCTGGTCCAGCTTACAAACCAGATTTGAGAAAAAACTGGAGGCGGGAGCGCAATTTTTCCAAAGTCAGATGATCACTGATTTTGACAAATTAGATAAGTTTATGACCCAAATTGCTTCGATTAGCGATAAACCGATACTGGCAGGAATATTTCTCTTGAAATCTGCCAAGAATGCTCAGTTTATCAATAAATATGTGCCTGGAGTTAATATTCCCGATACCATTATCGCCAGGTTGGCAAACGCGGCAAAACCTCTGGAAGAGGGGGTAAAAATTGCCGCAGAACAGGTAAAGCTGGCTCAAACTATGTGCCAAGGAGTCCACTTAATGGCAGTTAAGCGCGAAGATTTAATTCCCGAAATTCTCAATCAAGCGGGAATCGAACCTATTTCCACTCCTCCCAATTCAGATTAAAGATTGAAGTGTTGGGAAACGCGGTGGGGTTGCCATCATCTCTGAGACGTTTCTGGAGCATTTTTAGCTTATCTTCATTGATAAATGCTTCATCTACTAGCTGATAGGGCATAACCTCTTCTTCTAAGCCAAATACAGCAGTTGTGCCTGCCGCCGCACCAGAAGACCATTCAAAGGAATGAACTCGATATGCTGCCGCTGCAATATGACTAGTAGCAATACTTTTGCCAGCCACTATTAGGTTATCAATTTCTTGGGGAATCATGGCTCTCAAAGGAATTTGGAACGGATAAGCTTGTCCTCCTCCCTGTCGTTCTCCTTCTCGTTCGGTATTGCCTGCTTTTTCGGCTGGACTTTCCTTCATGCAGGGATGAAAATCGATCGCATAATGACCTACACCAACAGAATCAGGATAAATCGTCGATCGAGTCCGCCTTTTGATCTTATCGATGTCCATGTTTTTGTTACGGATCGCTTCTATGCCATCGATACCCTTCCAAAGCTGACGATAATTGCGATCGCCAAGGGTACGACTATAATGTTCATTGCGATAGTCAGCCTGGGAAATATCAACCTCTGTAATGCCAAAACCCTGAGAATAGCCTGGATACACCCTGCCAATAATTCTCCTACCCTCTCTAATGTAGGGATATTTAGACAAACCATGAGCCGTACCCATTGGCGAATCTAATCCCATCAACAGACGATTATTTGGCTGAGGTTTTTTCACATTGTCGCCTAATTGAGAATCAGTTTTGCCCTCTACTAGCCAGTAAAAATAGCCTAAAGCATGATCTTCACCTCGGCTGAGGGTTTTAGTGCGCAGTCCTCCCATCCAGCCTCCAGGTTCTAGTTGACCCCTATCTTGTAGCTGTTGGCGAGTATAAATCAGATTGTCTTCGGCTGTACCTGGACGATAATCATTACCCCAAGTCCAATTCTGCATGGAAATATCTCCAGGAGTGGGGGCAGTAAATTCAATCCCGCCAAATTTTTCTAATTCTCCTGGCTGGGGACTCCAGATGCGGCGATAGGTAAAAACTAAGTTAAAATCGGCTAATCGTTCTAGTTCGTAGCTATAGTAGTTTTGATGCTCGGGATAGAAGGTCGGCATTTCGTGCTGTTGTGGCTCATCCGTTGCCTCCATGGCAAAGGTATAGGTAAAGCCCTGAGTACAGTAAGGATCTCCTTCTACGCTAGAGGATGAAGGTTCAAAAGAGGAAAGGGGGTCAATCCCTAATCGATAGGGAATATCAGCCAGACCAACAATTTCCCCTGTTTCGGTAGCTTCGATCACATACCAGTCCGCTGCGACATTTGAAGAGCTGGCAGGAACAAAGCGAATTATTTCCTTAGCAAAATTACGCGAGTCTTCATAGCTATAGGCATCATCGATGGTGCTGGATAAAGGAAGGGTATTTAAAGGCAAATATTCATTTTTCGAGCTGTGTTGGATAGCTACCGCGCTGGTAATCTGCTTTCCTGTTCCCTCTTGAGCGACAGTCTCAATCTGCAAATCTTTGATTACCGTAGAAGGAAACCACTTCAGAGTACCTTTTCCTTTTGCTTCGGCATCTTTTAGCTGCTGCAACATCACTTGATGAGCATCTTTGGGCAAAAAACAAGATTCGCTAACCCAGCAGTCTCCAGGATTTAGCTCATCGTAATATTCTTCAATGCGGTTTCTAAATTCTAAATAGCCATCAGGAAAGAAAAGTTTTGCCCGTTGGGTTGTCCTTTCATCAAGTGCCGAAGTTCCCTGTGCCGATATTTGACCGCCAACCCAGTCAGTAATTTCCGTCATACATACGGTTTTTCCAGCTAATAAGGCTTCGTAACTAGCGGCTACCCCAGATAGTCCGCCCCCAACCACCAATAACTCACATTCGACCGTACGTTCTACGGTAGGTCGATCTGCTCTGGCTGATAATCCTGCATCCCAGATAAATAGACCTAAAGATACTGATAGCACCGATTTAATCCAACCTAATGACACTTACACACCCCCTTATATATGGCAACCTAATCAATATAGTTCCCAATTAAACCTTTTAATTCACATTAAATGTTTAACCATGTACGATAATTCATCATGATTTTTACACGACAATCAAGAGTGTAGTAATTCATACTTACTTTGCCAAATTATGGAATAAGATACAAAGATTATTAAACTTGTCTAATATCTAACTTGTCTAACTCACTGTTAATCAATTTAGCTGTCTTATTCGAGCAACCTACAGGTATTGCTACCTATGCTCAAAACGTGGTTAATAGTTTGGAAAGTTTGCAACCGACGCTGCTCTGCGCCCAAAGTTTCCCAGGTTTTCGGCAATATGCGATCGCGTCGGATATGACCCCCGCCCAGGGAAGGAAAGGTCACCTGAGACGTTTGTGGTGGACACAATTTGAACTACCAAAAATTTATCGTGAATTAGAAGCCGATCTGCTCTACTCGCCGATTCCCGAAGCACCATTATATAGTAAGTCCCGATATGTGGTCATGTGCCACGATCTAATTCCGCTGCGTTTTCCCTCGCTTACTTCTCCTCTAACAAACTACTTTCGCTATGTAGTTCCTCAGGTATTAGGACAGGCAGAACATATTATCTGCAACTCGGAAGCTACTGCTAAGGATTTAATTGATTTTTATCAGATTGCTGCTCATAAGATTACGCCGATTTTACTCGGCTACGATACAGCCCATTTCTATCCCAGAAGCAAAAATCATCACGGTGAAGCACCTTATTTCCTATATCTTGGTCGTCTCGATCCTTATAAAAATTTATCAGGTTTGCTTAAAGCTTTTGCGGCGATTCCCCATCAAGACTATCATCTGGCGATCGCAGGCTCAACAGATCCTCGTTTTACTCCTAAATTACAGCGTCTGGCTGAGGAATTAGGTGTGACCCACCGCCTTAAATGGCTTAATTATCTTAGTTATCAGGAGTTACCAGTGGTAATCAGTAACGCAGTGGCCTTAGTCTTTCCCACCCTGTGGGAAGGCTTTGGACTACCTGTACTGGAAGCAATGGCTTGTGGAGTTCCTGTAATTACTTCTGATTTAGCTTCCTTGCCTGAAATTACTGGAGATGCCGCAATTTTAATCGATCCACAGAATACGGCTGAAATTACCTTTGCCATGCTAGCGGTAGCCGAAGATCGAGAACTGCGATCGCAACTAAGCAAACTCAGTCTGCAACAGGCACAAAAGTTTAGCTGGGCAAAAACAGGTGTCGAAACTAAAGAAGTTTTGCAACGATATCTTTAAGTTTCCAACAAGCAGCAAAGATCAATAATATTAATACTTAATTAATGCTTAATTTGCTAACGAAACCAAAACTTATTAAAAATTATGGGCAAACTAACAGTGCAGGTAATTAAAGGTATGGGATCTTATACTCAAAGTTTATCGTATATATACTAAAAACTATGGAATGCGAAATAAAATACAAACCAGCATTTTCAACTATTTTTGTCACCCTTGAACCAGGCGAAAAAATTATTGCCGAAGCAGGAGCAATGGCTAGTATGGATAGCCAAGTCACCATCAAGACCGAGCTTTCTGGAAGTTTTTTGTCTGCTCTGGCTAAAAAGTTTTTTGGTGGCGAATCTTTATTTGTTAATGTTTTTAGCAATGAAACTAAGCAATATTTAACTTTGGTTTTAACCCAATCTGTAGTGGGTGATATCGAAGAACTTGAACTCTACGGCAAAGATATTTATTTGCAACCAGGTGCCTATATTGCCAGTACCCCTGAAGTAAAAATGGGAGTTCGGTGGGCTGGTTTTACCAGTTGGTTTGCAGGAGAAGGCTTATTTAAACTGAGATTGAGTGGCAAAGGAAAAGTCTTCTTTGGGGCTTATGGCGGTATCACCAAGAAAGCGATTAACGGCGAGTTTATCGTCGATAACGGTCATTTAGTCGCATACGAACCAGGGATACAAATGGGAATTAGGCTTTCTAATGGTTTAATTGGTTCTTTCACTTCTGGAGAAGGCTTTGTCAATCGTTTAACTGGCAGAGGTAATATTTACCTTCAGTCTCGCAGTATCGGTGGATTAGTCGGATTTTTACGCACGAAGGTACGTTAAACCATGAATATAGAATTATTACATCAGCCTGAAAGTGCGATCGCACGTATATCATTGGATTCAGGAGAAGAATTAGTGGCTCAAGCGGAGCAATGATTGCCATGAGTGGCAGTATCAATGCCAGTACTACCCTCCGCAAAGGAAAAGGGGGCGGTGTTATGGGTGGATTGAAACGCATGATGGCGGGAGAGTCTCTGTTTTTAAGCGTTTTTCGTTCTCCTGCTGATGGAAATACCATTTGGTTAGCTCCCAGGTTAATTGGCGACTTATTAATTTATGAAATGAAGGGACAAGATTTAGTCGTTCAAGCAACCTCTTATTTAGCCTGTAGTTCTCAAGTCGATCTAGATGTTGGCTTTCAGGGTTTTAAATCTTTATTTTCGGGAGAATCTATTTTCTGGCTGACTTTTTCTGGTCAGGGAGTAGCTTTGCTGGCCTCTTTTGGCGCAATTTATGAAGTTGAGGTTGATGGGGAATATATTGTTGACACGGGACATATAGTAGCGTTTGAGAAAAGCCTAGATTTTAGAATTGCTAAAGCCACGTCTGGCTTAATAAGCTCTTTTTTAGGTGGGGAAGGATTTGTATGTCGTTTTCAAGGCAAAGGCAAAGTTTATTGCCAAACCCACAACCCTGGAGCATTTGGTTCAACTATTGGCTCTCAACTGCCACCAGATAGACAAGTAATAAATAATAAGTAATAAGTATTTATGAGTAATAGAATTTCTTATCGAATAGAACATAATCCAGCTTATGCTTCTTTAGTTCTAGATTTGCCAGCTAACGAAACCGTAATGGTAGAAGCTTCGGCTATGGCAGCAATGGATACCTGCCTTCAGATGAAATCAAAAGTGAAGGGTGGATTGAGGAAAGGCATTGGCAGGATGCTTGGGGGTGAATCCTTATTTATTAACGAATTTACCGCTCAGGGAAACAAAGGAGAGCTATATATTTCACCTGGAGTGCCTGGAGATGTACGGCACTATTGCGTGACGAGCAAATGTAGTTTGATGGTGCAGTCTTCAGGATTTGTAGCTTGCAGTTCTACAGTGGAAATGGATACTAAATTTCAAGGTTTTAAAGGTTTTTTTAGTGGCGAGTCTTTGTTTTTGCTCAAGGCTACAGGCAATGGGGATTTTTGGTTTAGTTCCTATGGTGCAATTCTTGAAATTCCTATTGTAGGGGATTATGTGGTGGATACTGGCTACATTGTGGCGTTTGAAGATACTCTAAACTATTCTGTGGAAAATATTGGTGGGCTATCTTTCAAGAGTTTGAAAACTGGTATCTTTGGCGGAGAAGGTTTAGTTTGTCGCTTTTCAGGAGAAGGACGCTTATGGATTCAATCTCATAATATTTCTCCTCTAATTAATTTCCTCAATCCTTTCCGTCCGACAAAGAGCAATTAGGGAGTGTTATCAATTGACCAATCAATTTTAAGTTAGAAGTCAAATCTCAAATCTCATGTCATATCATTCACCTCAAAGCTCAAAAAATGAATCGGAGAGTAATAGCCAAATATTAATAATTGCTGGAATATTTTTGGGGGGCAGCATCTTAATTTATTTGTTATTTACTTTGATTGTTAATGCTTTAATTGCTTTTATTCCTCCAAATTTAGAACAAAAATTAGGTAACGTAATTGTTCCTGTATATGAAAAGCAAGCACCAGATTCTTCTCAGCAAAAAACTCTAAATCAGCTATTAGATCGTTTGGAGAGTCATTTGACAGCCGAACAACAAAAAGATAATAAATATCAAGTTTTATATATACCAGAAGATACGGTAAATGCGATCGCCATTCCTGGAAATAAAGTAATCATCTATCAAGGACTACTAAAAAAAGTTGGCTCGGAAAATGAACTGATGATGATTTTGGGTCATGAGTTAGGACACTTTGCTAATCGAGATCACCTGCGCGGTTTAGGTAATGCTCTAGTCTTGAGAATGACAGTCTCCTATTTTTTAGGCGATACTAATATTTTCCAATCAATAGTTGCCAGCTCGATCAAAGCAATAAGTAAAGCACAATATTCTCAAAAACAAGAAAAGCAGGCGGATAAATTTGGTTTAATGCTATTAAATAAAACTTACAATCAGGTAACGGGTGCAACGGACTTTTTTAATAATCTAAGTAAACAAACAGACAGTAGCTTAGATTTTCTGGCTTCTCATCCTGCCCCAGCTAAAAGAGTTAAAGAAATTAAAAAATTAATCAAAGAAAACAAATATTCTCTTGGTGCGACTACTCCGTTGCCTAAAACATTAAAAATAGAGTGAAGCTAATTTAGCCAAATTTGCCTAAAAAATATTATGTAAATAAATCTTGACAATGCGATCGCCAAGCCCAAAAATTGTCTAAGTTTAAGGCAAGCAAACGCTAAATTTTGAGTCTGGTCTAATATATGATTTCGGTGATTTATTCCCCAGAATTTTTAGAACACGATACGGGCTATGGACACCCAGAAAAAGCGAAACGGTTAACGGCGATCGCTGAAGCATTAAAAACGGTAACTTGGCAAGACCAAATTGACTGGCAGTTGCCCACTCCCGCTGCGGTAAAAAATGTATTGTCTTATATTGAGAAAATTCATACCCCAGAACATATAGCCAGAATCAAACGAATTGCCGAGCAGGGAGGAGGATATTTAGATGGTGATACACCGATATCTGCCCGCAGTTATGAAGTGGCTTTGCTGGCGGTAAGTGCTTGGCTTGATGGAGTCGATCGGGTTTTAGCTCATCAACCTACCTTCGTTTTGGCTCGCCCGCCAGGACATCATGCCACTAGGGATACAGCGATGGGATTTTGTCTGTTTGCCAACGCGGCGATCGCCGCAGAATATGCCCTAACCAAACCAAAGATTGAGCGAGTCGGCATCCTTGATTGGGACGTTCATCACGGCAACGGAACCGAAGCAATCGTGCAAGATAACTCCAATATTGCCTACTGTTCTCTCCATCAGCATCCCTGCTATCCAGGTACAGGAGAAAATCAGGGGATTGGCGGCATCCACCATAATATTTTGAATCTACCGTTGAAAGCTGGCAGTATCCTTGCCGATTATCAATCGGCTTTTACACAAGATGTCATACCTTTTTTTACTGATTGGCAACCAGATATATTAATCGTCAGCGCTGGCTATGATGCCAATCTCAGCGATCCCCTAGCTGACATCTCTCTCAAGCCACAAGACTATAGTTTACTCACAAAATATGTCTTAGAAATGACAAAATATCCTCTATTTGGTTTAGAAGGCGGTTATCATTTAGAAGCTTTAGCTCAATCAGTGGTTGCCACTTTGGAGGTTTGTCTGTAATAGTTGTTAATTATTTGTGAACATTATTATTGAAATCTTATTAAAATTCTTGCAGCAAGTTTAAGCACAAATGCTCAACTTTTTGGGTGATTCTGCTAGTAAAAAAAATAGTTCGGCGACTAACAAATATGAATATTGCTACCTCTGAACCATCTTTGTACCAGATGACTCAGGACTTAAATGAGCCACTTATTCCTTTGTCTGTAGGGGGAGAGACTTTAAAATCTTATGTCAATAGTGTTGTTGAATTATTGATTGAGGAACAGCTTCAAGCCACGATCTGGGTTAAACTGCCTCAAACTAAAAACTGGGCTAGTCAAATCCAGAAACTACAGAAAGAGGGAAATGCAGAGCGTATTTTTATTTGTGGTAGTCAGAGGAATCAAGCTAATCTGCTAATTAATGACCCTACTAGACCAACAGAAGTCATTTTTCTCAAGTTAAATAACAGTTCAACCTTGCAAAGAGAATCTTTTTTAATTGTCTCATCTCCTAACTTTTGCTCGTTGATCTTGGCTCAATGGCAAAAAAGCAAAATCCAGATTGATGCTTCAGGTAAAAGACTACAGCAACCATACCTGAAAATGGTTTCTAGCTTTGCTCCTCAGGAGATCGCCCCAATTATCTTGGGCATCAAACAAAATATTTTATCAGAGGATAGTTTGAACCTTGGGGATTCAGAAATCGATCCTCCGCTCGTAGTTGAATCGAAGCTATTAAGCAAATTAATTCTCAAGCAGGTAAATCAACACGAAAAAGTTCAAACTGCCTTAAACTCTGTTTCTAAAACCAATCATATTCCCGAACCGAGTTCTACAGTATTAGGCTTACAGGAAGATTTTTTAACTAATTTGGTTCAGGAATTGCGAATCGCCAATTACCCATATGAAAACCGCTTTAAGTCTTTTAGAGTCAAAACAAATCAAGGGAGAACAACGCCAGCGCTACCTAAAAATGGTCAGTGCTGAATGCGATCGGCAAAACTCTTTGGTTAGCGGTTTACTTGAGCTATTGCAGCTTGATATTCATACGGAAGCAGAATACCTGCGCTTGGATGATATAGTCCCTGGTATAGTCAGTACTTATCAGCCTTTAGCCGAGGAAAAAGAAATTCAGCTAGGATATACTGTTCCTGCAAATCTTCCGCCAATTTCTTGCCCCCTGCCCTGGTTTAGACAAATTATCATTAATCTGCTCAACAATAGTTTACAGTTTACCCCTCCCAAGGGAAGAGTATTTGTCCAGGCAGCTCTGAAAAATGAGCAGGAGCAAATTGAAATTTTAGTGATGGATACAGGAGTAGGTATCCCCAGTAAAGAAATTAGCAAGATTTTTAATGGATTTTATCGCACGAAGCCAACTTCAGAAGAAAAAGTAACGCGAGCTGGTTTAGGTCTAACTTTAGTCAAACAGTTGGTTCAACGCTGCGGTGGGACTATTTTAGTTAGCAGCAAGCTTGGTAAAGGAACTACTTTCAAAATCTTGATGCCAGCAGTGCCTTGTTGTCTCATCGTTGCGAATCTCCAGCGCATGTATCATCCAGCTTCGAAGGCCGTATGGTTTGTTCATGTACTTGTAAGGTTGCTTGCCATGAGCCCTCTCCAGTGTCGAGTAGGAAGGCGTAAAGTGTACATCAAACCGATCCGACTGTGAAGTCGCGCATCCGTTTGCTGTTGTACTAATTCCTACGTAGAATTTCTACGTAGAGTCATTCAGGACCCGGAAATGCCTGTCCTGCGTACGTTTTTAACGGCTTGCTGTTGTTGTTGTTGTTGCGTTGTCTTACTTGTATTGTTGCCGTTGCTGTTGTGAGTTGGGTGTTGGCTGTTCATTCCGCTTTGGTGTTGCAATTGTTGCTCTCTCTCTCTGTGTCCCTTTATTTCAGCAGCGGTGTGAAACATAGCGATCCGTGGCAAAGCTAATCTTGCTGTAAGCATTATTGCCGAACCTGTACCGTTATTGCACTAGGCGCCGTGAACAACAACAACACGCTCATCACTAACTATACACCCAATATCACGCACACTCAAGCCAACAAAAATCTCTCCTCGCTCGCTTACTTTTCCTGGTCAACAACAACAACATTATCATCATCATGATTAGCAACTTTTTCGTCTTGTCACCTCGTGGAGACACCATTCTCGCCAAGCAATACCGCAATGACAGCAACGCGGTACGTGAAATGGGAGCGCATGAACGATCGCACACGGAAGCCTTTTTTCGTAAAATCAAATTTTGGGATGATTCCACGTCGGTGGCCGAAGACGCGGAAAGTCTTTTGGATGCCGAAGTCATGGCGTCGTCAACCACGACAACAACATCAGCGACACAACAACATCAAAGTAGTAGTAGTAGTAGCAGGACGAAACGGAATGGCGATGCTCCACCTGTGTTCGT
>CAVRWR010000087.1:0-15984 GCA_963724445.1 uncultured cyanobacterium
AGCAGATAAACACACAATCACCGTTACTTAGTAACAGCCAAACAGACTGATAGGCTGTAGCCAAAAGGCAAAAGACAAATCAATTGAATTAGAATTTCTATTTTTTAATTCACAACACTAATTTTGTCTCGGTGAATAGTGACACCCTAAAGGTTCTAACCAACGGATACTCGGAACGAAGAAACCCATCTACAACTCTCAAGGAACGTCGTAACCCCTGAGTAATCAACCAAGATGCAAAATCTCTTTTAAAGAGGTTGTAGAAGGAATAAGATTCGGTAAAAAGCCAATGCCTAATTGTAATGAATAGGATAAGCCCACGTACCGACTGTAATTAAGAGGATAATGAGCAAGTAACAATGAATATGGCTAATACTGATTCAATAACGAATACAGTGGCATGGAACGAGATTAATTGGCGGAAAGCCGAAAAATCGATGTTTAAATTGCAAAAGCGAATTTATCAAGCCAGCATTAGTGGAAACGTTAGAAAGTTAAGACGTTTACAAAAAACCCTTCTTAATTCGTATCATGCCAAATTAATAGCGGTTAGAAGGGTAAGCCAAGATAACCAGGGAAAAAAGACGGCTGGAATAGATGGTGTCAAATCATTATCTCCTAAGCATCGATTTGAAATGGCTAACACGTTAGAACTAGATGACAAATCGCCCGTTCGACGGGTATGGATTCCTAAGTCAAACGGTAAAAAACGACCTCTTGGCATACCAGTCCCTATGACGGAAATGCCATCTATTGGTCTTCACGGATGGGCAAACACCCTGAAGTAAAATCATCAATAGCCAGGCTACTAAAGAAACAGAAAGGCAAATGTAATCAATGTAATTTAGCTTTCAGACCTGAAGACAGAATCGAACGCGACCATGTTACCCCCCGACAAGCGGGAGGTAATAAATTAAAAGATAATCTTCAGTTACTTCACAGACATTGCCACGATGTTAAGACTAAACAGGATTTGAAAACAATTCAACGTTACAAATTCCATAAGGGATGGGATAAGGTATATAAAAGATTCCAAAGCCAATTTGAGAAATCAAACTGGATATGGGACAACGATCTACCCACCGTTAGTCAAACTGGTACTCATAACCAGAGCTTAATTAGAGAGGAGCCGTATGAGGTGAAAGTCTCACGTACGGTTTTGAAGACGAGTCGCCTCGGTGACGAGGTGGCTTAGTTTAATATATCTATTTTTAGATTTTATACCTAAATGTTTGCTCTAACCAAAAACACCTCTCGCCAGAGAGAAATCGCTGAAGTAGTATTTCGTAACGGCTGGGATTATGCGCGGGGGTTGTTAACTGGTAATAAGGCTGATGAACCCCGTCTGCCTTCCCCCGAAGTTCTCCGCAACATCTTGATTGAGCTTGGTCCAGTGTACGTTAAGCTAGGGCAGCTTTTATCTACCCGTCCCGATCTACTGCCTGGTCGCTATGTCGAAACTTTAACCGATCTCCAGGCAAATGTACCCCCTGTTCCCTGGACTCAGGTAGAGCTACTGATTCAGCAGGAGTTGGGTCAACCCATAGAGGCAGTGTTTAGCGATATTGACCGTAATGCGATCGCCGCAGGCTCAATTGGTCAGGTATATCGTGCGGTATTGAAGGATGGACAGAAGGTAGCGTTGAAGGTTCAGCGTCCTGGGATTGATTTAGTAGTAGCTCGGGATATTTCTTTAATTAAGAGCTTGGCAGAACTAGTATCCCTCACTGAATTTGGCAAAAACTTTGATATGGTTGGGCTGGCAGAGGAATTTAGCAATGCTATCACAGCGGAATTAGACTTTACCACTGAAGCAGAATATACCGATCAGCTACGTCAAAATTTGACCGATAGTAAATGGTTTGATTCGAGCCGGCTAGTTATTCCCCAGGTCTACCATAGTCTGACTAGCACGAAGCTAATGACTATTGAATGGCTCGATGGCGTGCCAATTTTAGAGGCAAAATTACCCCAGATAAGAGCAGATAAAGATGAAGCTACCCAGCGGAGTGAACTAACCACTATTTTATTTAGAGCCTTTTTTAAACAGGTTTATATTGACGGTTTTTTTCATGCCGATCCTCATCCAGGCAATATTTTTTATCTTCAGGATGGTCGCCTAGCTCTGCTTGACTGTGGCATGGTCGGTCGTCTTGACCCCCGCACTCAACAAATACTGACAGAAATGCTGTTAGCGATTGTCGATCTTGATGCTCGTCGCTGTAGCCAGCTAACTTTAGAGTTGGCAGAGGGAAGCCAGCAGGTAAATCTGAGTCGCTTAACCAACGATTACGATATCATGCTGCGTAAATACTATAATCGCAGTATTTCTCAGATTAACTTTAGCGAGGTAATCTACGAGGTTCTACAGGTATCTCGTAACAACAAAATCAGACTCCCCAGCAACATGGGACTATATGCCAAAACCCTAGCTAATTTAGAAGGGGTATCCAGAGGTTTTTATCCTCAAGTCAATCTGTTGGATGAAATTAGACCCCTGATGGCAGATGTGTTTCGCCGCCAACTACTAGGAGAAAGACCAGCCGAAACCTTATTACGCATTGGTTTGGATTTTAAAAGTCTTACTTTGCGATCGCCTCGTATGGTTGAGCTACTGCTCGATCGCCTCACCTCAGAGACTCTCAACTGGAAGATTGATATCTCAAAAATCGATCTTCTTGCCCTTAGCGTAGAAACTTCAGCTAATCGTGTCTCTTTTAGTATTATTGTCGCCTCCCTAATTATGGGAGCCGCGATTATTTCCGCTGGCTCTGCTACTACTCAAGTATCAGTTTTGAGTAATATTTTGTTTGCCGTCGCTAGTTTCTTGGGATTATGGCTAATTGTGAGCATTCTCCGCTCGGGAAAACTTAAATAAAATAACCGAGCTTCATAATCCCTTTAAATTGGGTTTATCAAAGATTTATCTTGACGATTTTGGTTCAATCTAACTAGTTTTTCAAGGGTTGGCTGCAGCCTAGACTCTACTAATATCAAGGAGTGTAGCATAAGATGCCATTGAACAACTTCTTGGTATTTATTGAGAATAAACTTCAATATATTGATCGGTTCTCCGAACAAACATCTACAAAAGCTTTATAAGTATTATTATTGAAACTGTTATTTGTTTAAAAACTCTTATAAGAACATTTTAGTTTAAAGCCATTTATATTTATCTAGAAATTTTTCTTGGCTCAAATAGATAAATTTAAGTTTTCTCATTTTAAAAATTAAATATAAATTTGTTTAGGAATCAAAGTATGAGACTCAAAAAACTTGGTTCGGATCTTAAAAAAATAGATAAAAAATTGCTTAATCTCAACAACCGTCACTTCATTTTCTTGGATGGGCTTATTTTTTGTCTAACTCCCTTATTGGCAATGATTTTGCGCCTGGATAGTTTGAGTGAAGTAAAGAATTATCACAACGGTTTAATTGTTGCAACCATTGCTTTTTCCTTAGTCAAGCTAATTACCTTTGCCGTGGGCGGATTTTATAAACGTTATTGGAAATATGCCAGCATTGATGAACTGATTGAGATTGCCGCATTAACTGCTACTGCTGTAGTAATCGAAATTATTCTCCTGAGCATTTTCCAATATGTGATCGGAACTGAGTCAGAATATTATCTGGTACCTCGTTCTTTACCTCTACTGGATGGACTTTTAACTTTTATCTCCATTGGAGCCATTCGGTTTAGTGTCAGAGCAACAGAACGCAAAACTCAAACCAGAAAAAATTTTTATAAGCGCGATCGCGTTTTAATTGTTGGTGCAGGAGATGCGGGAGTATCAATTCTCCAAGAGATGCGTCGTAATCTCAAGCTGGGCTTTCATCCCATTGCTTTTGTTGATGATAATCCTGAAAAATTAGGTCTTAATATTCAGGGAGTTCCTGTAGTTGGTAACCGTTACCAAATTCCTGAGATTATTTCAGCCCAAAATATTCGCCAGGTAGTGATTGCCATGCCAACTACTTCAGGGAAAGTAATTCGTGAAATAGTTGATATCTGTAACGCGATCGGCATTAAAGTCAATACCATGCCTGCTATCAACGAAATTCTAGATCAAAGTAATCGGGTCAATACATTAAGAGAAGTCAAAATTGAAGACCTGCTGCGACGAGAAGCAATTCAAACTGATGCTCAAGGTGTATCTCGGCTGCTGACGGGCAAAGTAGTGCTGATAACTGGTGCTGGAGGGTCGATTGGTAGCGAGCTATGTCGTCAAATCTTTCGCTGTCGCCCAGCTAAAATGATCTTGCTCGGACATGGAGAAAACTCCGTGTTTAATATCCAAGAAGAACTACAGCAAGCGTTGCATATACTCCAGCAGGAAAAAAAACTGAATAAGAATTTAACTGAGCTGATTCCTTATATTGCGGATCTAAGAACTGATGCCAGATTAGAGGAGGCTTTTCGACTTTATCAGCCTGAGATAATTTTTCATGCCGCCGCTCATAAACATGTCCCTTTGATGGAGTTAAATCCCCCAGAAGCAATTACCAACAATGTCTTGGGAACCAAAAATTTGCTTGACCTGGCGATTAAATACGACATCGTTAATTTTGTGATGATTTCGACCGACAAGGCAGTCAAGCCAACTAACGTCATGGGAGCCAGCAAGCGCACTGCTGAAATGCTGGTTCTAAAGGCAGCAAGAACTAGCGGTAGACCTTACGCGGTAGTTCGCTTTGGCAATGTTTTGGGTAGCCGAGGAAGTGTAGTTCCCACCTTCAAACAGCAGATTGCTAAAGGAGGTCCCGTGACGATTACTCATCCAGAAATCTGTCGTTATTTTATGACTATTCCTGAAGCTGTACAGCTTGTTCTTCAGGCTGCTGCACTGAGTAGCCAAAATAGCGAGGGTCAAATTTTTATGCTCAATATGGGTCAACCAATCAAAATTGTTGACTTAGCCAGGGATTTGATTAGTCTTTCTGGATATGAGGTAGGCAAAGATATTGATATTATCTTTACAGGATTGCGCCCAGGAGAAAAGCTGTATGAAGAATTACTGGTGGAGGGAGAAGAATATGACCCCACTGACCATGAGAAACTTTTAGTCGTCAAAAATGCTAGTCGGATTATACCTCATAACTTAGATACGACCATTAGAATTCTCTGTAAAGCAGCCGAAAAAAACGATGTTAATTTAATTATCTTTTTATTGGCTCGATTGGTAGATGGTTACGATACTAAATATCAAACAATCGATCGCGATCGCGCTCAAGATAGCTTAGAAAGAATAATCAGTGAAACCAGCGATCTCAATTCAGTTATGGTTGGTTCGCAGCCTCAGTTCAATTCTCCTTCTTCAAGCTTTAGTTATGTTACTCGGCTTACTCCCACTGAGCTGGAACGAGGCATCAGAAAAGCTTTAGAGAACCAAGAGTTTAGTCTTTACTATCAACCAGTAATGAGTTTGATAACTGGAGAAATCACAGAATTTGAGGCTTTATTACGCTGGCATCATCCCCATTTGGGGTTAATTTCTCCTCAGAAGTTTATTGCGGCGGCGGAAGATTCTGGATTGATTATTCCTCTACAGAAATGGATTATTAATACAGTATGTCTTCAGCTAAAAACCTGGCAGCAAGAAAGCCGCTTTAATCCCAACCTGAAGATAAGCATCAACGTATCTAGTCCCCAGCTTTTTCAAGCAAGTTTGGTCAGGCATCTACAACACAGTTTAGAGGCTCATCAGATTGCTCCTCATTTGATTTCTTGGGAAATATCTGAATATTTGATTAGTGAAAATCTCCCAGAGGCGATCGCCATCTTACCTCAATTAAAACAGTTGGGGGTTCAGCTACAAATTGATAATTTTGGCAGAGTAGCTTCCATCTATGGTCGTATTCCGTCCAACTTACCTTATCAAGAGTTCGATCTGGTAAAAGTCGATCGTTACCTGGTCAACCAAATTGGCAAAGACCAACAGGCTTGGAATATCTTCAAAAAAATTGTTCTCGATCTGAAAAAATATAGTTTGGATGTTACTGCCACGGGAATAGAAAACTTATCACAGTTAAAGAAAATCAAGGAAATTGCAGGAGATTATGGTCAAGGTAATCTACTCTCTCAGCCATTAAGCGTTCATGAAGTCATCAACTTAATGAGTACTAACCAAGCTATGTTTAATAAAAGCAATTTGAACTAATTTTTTGATCGTAAAACATTGTAAACTGAGGTTTAAAAGTGAAAAATGATTGAACATAAAATTATGGTAAAGAAAAAAATAGCCTTTATCAAACATGGTGATTTTTCTTATATCAATAAGAGAGTAATAGAAATTCTGCAAGAAAATTTTCCTGACTTTGAGATTGATATAATAGATATTTTTACCGAACTAATAAGTAGAAAAGATATATTGTCTCTTGTCTACTGCCTCAAAGAATTTGGTGTAGATATATTATTACAAAAGAAAAAAATTAATACCGCAACTTATCTGAAATTACCCTATATTTTTGAAAAAATCAAAATGGCTACCAAGCAAAGATTAGCTAAGCAAGACTATATATTTACTTTTCAGACTCAATCTCTTTTTGATGCCAGCATCCCAGGAATTCCTCATTTTGTTTATACCGACCATTTTCTGTCTACCCACGAGATTAGAACCCTTTGGGATAGTCTTCTTAGAAGCAATGGCTCACAAACTGCCTGTAATCGGTACTGATATTGGGGCAATACCTGAATTTATCATCGAAAATAAAAACGGATATCGGATTAAACCAGACAATTCCCAGCAGCTTTGCCAGAAAATTTTAGAATTAATTGATTCTCCAGAAAAATGCAAAGCATTTGGTGAATACGGACATGAATTGTTTTGGCAAAGATATACCTGGGAAGAAACTGGTTTAAGAATGAGCGCAAAAATCAAGAAATGTTTAACCTAAATCCTGTACTTTCGCCTATTTCATTTTACTTTTATTCAATTGAAATTCACCTGCTAATAGAAATTTTATAAACAAATATTACTCCAAATTATTCTAAATATTTATTGGTGAATATTGGCAAAATGACAAACATATGGAAATAATACAGAAAACTCTCTACTATCTTACTCGGTGGCGAAAGTGGACTAAAGGCTCGATTAACCGTCAAATTTTTGCAGCAACAGTTACTGTCGGCATAATAACTGGATTAGTTAAGTTTGCCTCTGTCGGCAAAGAGCTTGTAGTTGCCTGGCGGTTTGGGACAGGAGATACGTTGGATGCTTTTATCATAGCTATGGTAGTTCCTTCATTTGTCATTAATGTGGTGGCAGGTTCTTTTAAATCAGCTTTAATTCCCGAATATATTCAAGTGCGAGAACAGCAAGGTCAAAAAGCAGCACAAAAGCTTTTTTCTGGGATCACAACCTTGGCGATCGCTCTTTTAATCGTAACAGCGATTTTGATTGCGATTACGGCTCCAATCTATTTACCGTTACTGGGATCGGGATTTTCTCCAGAAAAACTAAATTTGACAGCCCGCTTGCTTTGGTGCGTTTCTCCCTTAGTATTATTATTTGGAATTGTCAATATATGGGGTGGAATACTAAACGCAGGGGAGCGATTTGCTTTGGCGGCTTTTACTCCTGCCATAATTCCTCTAGCCACAGTAGTTTTACTACTCATATCTCCCAGCTTAGGCATCTATTCTTTGGCAGGTGGGATGATTTGTGGCTCTTGTCTGGAAATGTTTTTTTTGAGTATTGGCTTACGCCAACAAAAAGTTAGTTTTCTGCCTCAATGGTCAGGATACGATGCCAATCTAAAGAAGGTTGTTAGTCAATATTTTCCTGTAGTGACTGGTGCATTTTTGATGTGCAGTACAGATCTAGTAGATCAGTCTATGGCAGCCACTTTAGATTCTGGAAGTGTAGCAGCGTTAAGTTATGCCAACAGAGTTATTGCCCTACCTTTAACCCTAGCTACTCTAGCTTTAGGAACAGCTGTTGTTCCGTATTTCTCGAAAACTATTGCGCAAAAAAATTGGCGCAAGATTGAGCATACTTTCAGCTACTATTTAAAACTGATTTCTTTTACAACGGTTCCGTTTACAATAGCAATAATTTTAGCTTCCAAGCTAATTGTCAAAATCTTGTTTGAAAGAGGCTCTTTTGATGCGGAAGACACCCAATTAGTTTCACAGATCCAAGTTTTCTATGCTTTACAAATTCCCTTCTACGTTTCCGCGATTTTTGTGGTCAAACTGATCAATTCTTTGGGCGTAAATCATTTTTTGGCTTGGGGGTCGGCAATTAACTTGATCGCCAATATATTGGGCAACTATGTATTTATGAATTGGATTGGTGTGGCAGGTATAGCCTTATCAACTAGCGGTGTATATCTCATCTCTTTTGTTTTCTTATATATATTAACCAAGAAACATCTCCAAAAAATATCATCAGAAACTATTTAAACCAATAATAATGAAAATCACTTTAGTAATCTCTAGCCTTAGCTGTGGGGGAGCAGAACGAGTTCTCGTCTCGATGGCACAGGGATTTATCCAGCGGGGACATGATGTTACTGTTGTTACCTTATCCAAAAAAAGCAGCAAATTTTATGAATTTTATGAATTACCTGAAGGTTGTTCTCGCATTGGTTTAGGAGTCTTGGGTCAATCCGCTGGAGTAGTCGAAGCCCTCACGAGTAATATTAGACGTATAGCTGCCCTTCGCCGAGCAATCAAATCCACTGCTCCTGATGTTGTAATTTCTTTCTTGCGAATTACAAATATTACAACCATACTGTCCCTTTTAGGTACTAAATATCCCTTAATCGTTACCGAACATAACGATCCTCAAGTTTTTTCTTATGGCACACTGTGGGAAACCTTAAGGCGTATTACTTATCCCTTCTGTTCGTGCATTGTTAGTGTTAGTCGAGGAGTCGATCGAAGTTTTGCATCCTTTCCCAAGGACAAAAGAGCCATAATTTACAATCCGATTATGGTTAAAGATGACGGTCAGGCTGATGAACTGCCTAAAGAAGTTGATCCTGAGAAAAACTGGCTAGTCAGTATGGGTAGATTAGAGGAACAAAAGGGATTCGATCTCTTACTCCAGGCATTTGCTCAGATTGCTCCCAAATATCCCGACTGGCAGTTACTAATCTTAGGTCGAGGGGAATTACGAGAACAATTGTTGCAGATGAGAGATGATTTGGGTTTATCTGGACGAGCTATTTTTACAGGAGCGGTAAGTAACCCCTTTGCAGTTTTAAAGCAAGCAAAGCTTTTTGTCATGGCTTCAAGAAACGAGGGTTTTCCCATGGCTCATGGAGAAGCCTTAGCCTGTGGATTACCAGTGGTATGCACTAACTGCCCTAGCGGTCCAAGTGAAATGATTCGTCAGGATGTTGATGGTTTGCTGGTGACAAATCAAGATACAAGCGCCCTAGCCGTAGCAATGACCAGCCTGATGTCCGATGAATCTCGACGACAACAACTAGCAGCCAAAGCGCCTGAAGTCCTAGAAAGATTTGGCTTAGATGCCATCATTGTCGAGTGGGAAATTTTAATTAATAAACTATTGGAGACATAAGCTAATGACCGCTAGAAAACGGATTACCTTTTTTCTCGATGCACTACATGGTGGTGGTGCCGAGAAAGCTGTAGTCAATTTACTCAAAGGTTTGGCAGATAGAGATGAATTTGATTTGGATTTAGTTCTTGCCACTAAAGAAGGTCCTTATCTAGGCATGGTACCCCCAGAAGTTAGAATTATTGATTTGCAAGCGGGTCGAGCGGTAATGGCGACCTTACCTTTGAGGAACTATCTCAAGCAAAATCTTCCTTGGGCTGTGATTGGCAACATGGGTCATGTTAATGTGGTAGCCACGATCGCCACAAAACTGTCTGGCATCAAGACAAAACTGGTATTAGTTGAGCAAAATACTGTATCCGCTAATCAAAGTAAGCTGAAGCGAGCAAAATTAGTACTTCAGCTAATGAAGTGGTTATATCCCCGTGCAGATGCGGTAGCAGGGGTTTCAGCAGGGGTAGCTCGGGATTTAGAACAATGCCTCGGGCTGGAAAAAGAGACAGTCAAAGTACTCAATAACCCCGTCGTCAATGAAGATCTAGTTGCCCAAAGCCAAGCCGATTTAGCTCATCCGTGGTTTGCCTCTGATAAACCCCCTGTATTTTTAGCAGTCGGCAGATTAAATCCCCAAAAGGACTTTTCAAATTTATTAAATGCCTTTGCTCAGGTAAGAAAAGAACAACCTGCTCGTCTAATTATTTTGGGGGAAGGAGAAGAGCGTCAGATGCTAGAGACACTTATCAATGATTTGAACCTTGGTGAAGACGTTTTGTTACCTGGCTTTGTAGAAAATCCCTACGCCTACATGAAGCATGCAAGCTGCTTTGTTTTGTCTTCCAGACAAGAGGGACTGCCCACAGTCTTAATTGAAGCTATGGCTTGCGGCTGTCCCGTTGTGGCAACAGACTGCCCTAGTGGTCCTGAAGAAATTCTCGATCGCGGAGTCTACGGTCTTTTAGTTCCTGTAAAAAATTCTCAAGCTCTAGCAGTAGCCATGGGACAAACTTTAAGTAATCCTCCCGATCGAGAACTTTTGCGGCAGCGAGCTAAGGAATATTCTACCGAAAAAGTAGTGTCTACCTATCTGTCTTTACTAAATCAGCTTTAGAGATAAAAAAATTCTTATTATTATATTTATTCAAAGTACTATAATCAATGGTTAGCTTAACTAAACAAAAACAGCAAATCAACTCCACATTTATTACCTATTATCAAGGATTTTTGGCGATCGCCGCCATCTTAGTATTTTTTACTAGACTAGACATCTACTTGCAAGGAAGGGGTTTTGTTATACCTCTGTATTGGCTGATGGGCTTTCTACTAGCATCTTTTCCTCTATTCTTATTATTAATTCGTCGGCTAGACAATTTTTCTACACCAGTTTTGGTCTGGTGTGCGGCATATATTGCCCTATCCTGTACTTTAATTTTGATCCAGCCAAAATTTCCTAGTCTGCAGTTCTTAGAAGATAATTTCCGAACGCTTATTTTTTTGGTCTTGATGCTAGGAATTTTTGCTTATAATCCTCTGGTTACTAGGTGGGTTAGGCTGACGATTTTGTCGGTCACTTTGCTTAACGTTTGTATGTTTGTCTATGAATTTTTTAATCCTTTTGCTTTTTATTTAGTCCAGCGAGCCGAAGGGCGATCGGCAGGGTTTTACGAGGATTCTAATACAGCCAGTATTGCTTTAATTTTAGGCATGATTTTTACCATCGATATGATCAAACCAAAATATCGCCTGATGTATGCCCTGTTTATCTTCTTGGGAATTGCCCCAACTTTTTCTCGTGGTAGTATTGTTGGTTGGTTTTTAGTAGTTGCCTATTTGGTGGTAAAAAAAGTTATTCCTCGTTATCAAATGCCGCTGCTGGCTCTGTTTTTTTTGATCGCAATTTCTATATTATCAACTCACCTAAACAGCTTAAGCTATCTCGAAACTCCTGATGGTACTAAGCTATTTCATAAAGATACTCTCGACCGAGTTGAATTTTTAATCAATCCTTTGGCACAAAAAGATGACTCTAAAGCTTCTCGTCAGAGTCACGTCGAGGTTGCCTGGAAAAAGTTTCAGGCAAGCCCTTTTATTGGCAACGGATTGGGTTCTGGTCAAAATGCTGCAACTATGTCCCTGGTTGGCGAAGCGCAAAGAAGTCATAACACTTACTTGGATCTGATGGTGGAATTTGGCTTTTCTGGTGCTTTTATTTTTCCTGCTCTACTTTTTGCTTGTATTCGTCAAGCCCAGGGAGAATTTAAAAAACAAGCTGGAGCCTTTATGCTGTTTATGTTAGCTCAAGGTTTCTTTAGTCATACTTTAGTCAGTGAATTTTGCTCATTGATCGCCTATGCCATTATGGCTAACCTTTCAAGATATAGCAGTGTTGAAAGCTCAGCGGATCTAGAGCAAACACTTAACTACCAAGATGTTAAGGTGTAAATTTTTGGTCAAAAAATACTATGTTTAGTTTTTCTGCCAAAACTGCAAAGTCAATTATTCTGGCAATCTTAACCTTGATGGCTGTATTTACTGTATCTACCAGTAGCGAAAGTCAGGTTAAGGTAAAACCTTTGTTCTGGACTGCTTCGGCAATGGAAGCAATAGAATTGGCTCGACCTAGCCCCTGGTCAAAAGACGATAATTCGGCTCGGCGAACAGGTATTCAACTAATGGCAGCAAAAGGAGAATACGAAGCTTTTCAAATTGTGATTCAGGCTCCACCAGGAAATTTAAGCCAGATTAATGTCACCGTGTCTGACTTGAAAAGTTCAACAGGAGCAGTAATTAGTAATAAAAACATCACCCTTTACCGCGAACATTATATCTATCTCGATCGCCCCAGTCATCAAGGATGGTATGCAAATCCCACTCGGGGTCAAGGATGGTATGCTGATGCCCTGATTCCCTTCGTCGATCCTGATACTGGTCAAGATCTCCAGCATGCTGAGTTGGATGCAGTTCCTTTCGACCTCAAGGCAGGAACAAATCAGCCCATCTGGGTAGATATCTTGGTGCCTAGAACTGCTGCTGCGGGAAAATATCAGGGGACATTTACCATCGAAAGCGATCGCGGTGTCGCTCAGGGTCTGATCGAGCTAAAGGTCTGGAATTTTGAGTTGCCCGTCCAGCCATCACTGGATTCATTTTTCGATATTTGGTCAAATCGCGGCATCAAAGCACAAACACTTTTGCTCCAGCACAGACTAATGTCTAGTCAGCGGATTGAGTATCAAGACCCCCAAGCAGCATTTAAAAAGCTGGGGGTAAAGTCCGTGCGGTTGCCCTTCTGGAGTGGAGCCAATTATCAAACCTGTAAGATGAATTCTGCTCCGTCGGTGGCACAATTGCAACAGGCTGCGGCTCAATATCCCTTAAATAAAAATCTACTGAAGTACGTATTTTCGGTAGATGAAATCGATCGATGTAAAAATCTGCTACAACCCTTAAAACAGTGGGCAAAAAATATTCATCAAGCAGGACTCAAGCATCTTGCCGTAATGAAGCCAAGACCAGAATTATATGGCGACGTTGATATCTGGGTGGTAAATCCCCAGATGTATGCAGAAGCTAGAGCAGAAATTGAACAGGCAAAGCAACTGGGAAACCAGATTTGGTTTTATACGGGCTATAGTACCGATTACTCTCCCCTATGGCATCTCGATTCTGCACCAATTAATTTCCGTATTCCTCAAGGATGGATCGCCCAAAGTTTAGATTTAACTGGCGTTCTCCTCGCCAGAGCCGATACTTGGACAGAAAATCCCTGGCAAGAAGTACCTGTATATGTTCAGGGGGATACGGATTATCCTGGCATCGAAATGTTGTTTTATCCTGGAGATAAAGTAGGTCTGAATCAAGTTGTACCTTCGATCCGACTTAAAAGACTCAGGGAAGGGATGGAAGATTATGAATATACTGAGATTTTAAAAAAGCTAGGCTACGGAGACTGGGCAATGAAAATTGTGCGTGGTGTGGGAAAAAATTGGCATCAATGGACAAAAGATCCCCAGACTTTAGAGCTTGCTAGACAAGAATTAGGCGAAAAAATCCATAGCTCTTCGTAGAAAATTGAGTATTTAACCTGAGTTCGGTTAGAAAATTCTTATTTGCTTTTACTCACCCGATTGCATCCAGGAACGGGCAAAATCGATCGCCTGCTGAGTTGTGAATATTTTAGACTCGATTTGAGCTATCTGAATTTCTGTTAATAATTCACCAATGACAGGAGAAGGTTTAAGGTTCAATTCCTGTATTAGATCGTTGCCTGTAACTAGACATTTTGGATAGGCAACTAAGTCTGTCGGATCTAAATAACGCTTAATCAACGGATCGATTATTTGTCTGGGTATTGCTAAAGAGATCGCCCTAGTAATCAAGAATCGGAAAAATATCTTTGACCTCTTGAAACCAAAAGTACTGTTCTCGCAAGTTCATTGACTGAGTCATTTGCCGTAGCTTTGGTAGGTATTTAACCGTTTTGGTAACGGCTTTAATTTGGGTGCGAGCATATTTTAAATTAGTTAATTCTGCTTCTGCTGTATCAGGTTCAGAAGTTACTAGAGTCGATAATTTAGCTAACATAGTCAAATCTAAACAATTTAAATTTGATTTAGAACAGAAAATAATTCCTTTCGTCACAGCCTCTAATTGTTCTAAATCTACCTGAATAGCATTTGGTAGCCAGAAATTTAATAGACCATCTTGTATTGCTGCTACAAGCCATTTGCCGCTCTTGAACCATAAATTGCGGCTGCCGAGGCATCTTTTAAAACATCAATAGATTGAATGTCGTTCGGATTAATATCAGACAAAGGATTGTTTCCAATCATACCACCAACTGAACCAACAAAAACAGTAACTCCATCAATAACCACTAACGGATAAAGCCCAGAAGTTATGGTGCTTATTCCTCTAATACGCATAACCGGAGTATTTATCTAAAGCATTTGTTGGCGCAATAATATCTACACCTGTAGCTTGACCTCCTAATAATTGTTCAAAACTGGTTGCTGGTTTATTAGCCAACTGTTTTGCGAAGTGTCAGCCACTGCACTCGAAAAACCTTTTTGTTCTGTTGCATATAACCGCTAGAAATAATTACTTCTTCTAACTCATTTGAATTTTTAACTAGTCTTACTTTTAATAAATCAAATGAACGCACTACTATTTCTTGTGTTTTGTAACCGATATAATTAAATTGTAATATAAACGGCAATTTTTGATTTTGAATAACGAACTCACCATTTTGATTGGTAATAGTACCATTGACACCCGATAAAACTGTGGCTCCAATTAAGGGTAACTCGCTGTTAGCATCTACGACTATTCCTTCTAAATTTGTTTGTTGAGCATATACTTGTGCTGCCAGGAGGAAGACAAAACCGCAAAGTAACTTTAAATATTTTTTATGTATCATAGGATTACTATTCATTTTTTTAGATTTAGTTTTTTTACATACGCAACTTGATGTAATTGCGAATTACAGTTTAGTATTGTATTGTTTTTATTGAAATATTTTATCCTTTAATATTGTGCCCTCAGAATTACAAAAAAATGCAATTATAATTAGGACAAAGAATCGAAAAGGGATGGAATTGTTTTTCTAAAGTTTTAGAAATGAAATTAAGGATTGACGAAAATGACACCGCTGCAGTTTCACCTGCCACGACGCCGTCTTCTTCGACACCGGCCTCATCACCCCGAACCGGGTGCTCGGCAAGGCGGTGCTCACCGATGGCGGCACCGCGAACTGCTCGGCCACGGTCTCGTGCGGCCTGGTCACCTTGACCGCCACCTGCTGCCTCGACGGCGGCGTCAACCAGGGGCTGTGCGTCGGCGCCAGCCACCCGAAACAGACCACGGACAACGGCTGCAACGGCTGCCACGCCCCGGGCACGGGCCTCGAGCCCGAAGCGATGCACGACATTCCCCAGCGCACCCAGGTGCGCGGGCTTTCGCTGTCTCAGATCTCGGTGACCGGCGGCTCGGGCGATGCCGGGCAGTTCGCCACCGGCGACGTGCCGGTGGTGACCTTCAAGTTGACCGACGACGCCGGCACCAACGTGGCCGACCTGCTCAGCAACGCAAACCTGTCGATGTCGGCCTACCTGTCGGGCCCCACCGAAGATCGCCAGCTGGTGTTCTACACCAGGACGGTGAAGGGCTCGACCGGGGCTGACGGCGGCACCCAAACATCCGCTAAGAAACCATCATGGCAATCGTTGAAGTCAAGGTCCCGCAACTGTCCGAATCGGTGGCCGAAGCCACCCTGTTGACGTGGAAGAAGAAGCCCGGTGAGGCCGTCGCCATCGACGAGATCCTGATCGAAGTCGAGACCGACAAGGTCGTGCTCGAAGTGCCCGCGCCCGCCGCCGGTGTGCTGGGCGAAATCGTCCAGCCGGACGGTGCCACCGTGGTGGCCGACCAGCTCATCGCCAAGATCGACACCGAAGGC
>CAVRWR010000088.1:0-10701 GCA_963724445.1 uncultured cyanobacterium
GCGCTAAAACCGACTTGAGTGTACTTAATCCTGCTGTCCCCAGTAACCGTGAAGGATTAATTATTGCCACATTTTTAATTTTGGTTGCTATCCTAGGAAAAGTCATTACGGGATTTACTGTATTTGGCAACCCCGATCTGAATAAATTAGCGATCGGCGTCGGCATGATTCCTAGAGGAGAAGTCGGTTTAGTCTTTGCTGGAGTAGGTTCAGCTAGCGGGGCTTTATCGGAGGCTACCGAAGCTGCCATTATCGTAATGGTAATTGCTACTACCTTTGTCGCCCCTCCGCTACTGCGCTTGGTGTTCAAAGAGCCAGAAACCGCAGCCAAATCAGTGGACAAAGTTCAAGAATGACAACATAATTGGGCGAAGCTTACGTAAAAACATCTATGAGTTCCTGTGCGATTAGCCTCCAGTAATTTATGAAACCAAATTGCTACTTCTTACGTCTTGATCAATCAAACTTCAAGAATGGGTACTATAGAGTTCTAATAAAATGGACTGAAAATATTTTGAGGTCTAAAATATTCTTTTTAAAGCAGCTTATCAGGATCATTACCTGTTGGCTGGATAATTTTAAAGAAGAATTAAGGCTAAGCGTATCTGAAGGATCAGTTACCAACTGTGTGTAAGGAGCAATAATTGTGAGATTTCACTGGCTATTATCGGGTTTTCTAGGTGTTTTTCTGTTTTGTTCCCCCGCACGGGCAGGAAAAATTGTCTCTTGGGAGTTTGAGTCGGAGGATAATAATTTAGTTTTCAAAACAGACGAGGGAGTCCAGCCTAAAGCTGAATTGCTCAATAATCCGACACGATTGGTAATCGATTTGCCTGGTACAGTTTTAGATCGAGAAACCGTAAAGGAAAGCTACCAAGGGGCTATTAGAGGTTTTCGTATTGGTCAACCCGAGCCAGACACCTCTCGTATTGTCGTGGAACTAGCTCCTGGATATACTATCGATGCTGACGAGATTGAATTTGACGGGGTTTCCCCAACTCATTGGTCAGTAGAGTTCCCTCAGCCAAGAGTAGCTCGCGTTACTTCTGATAGTAATGAGCCAGAGGTATTAGAGTTACCCCAGGTGGAGCTGCCGTCGCAATTACCTGGGCTTGAAGAAGCGGAAGTTAGTGAAACAGATATCCCAGCTAATACTTCTAGTTCTCCCCATATCAAAGCTACCAAAAACGGTTTTTATATTGCCATTGACGGTAATCGTAAAATCAAAATTGATTCAGAACGAAATGGCGATCGCATTGATTTCTTTCTTGAGGGGATTACTTTACCAGAAGATTTAGACTCTCAATCGGTGGCGGTCAATCAATACGGGATTTCAACTATTGAATTTGAGCAGACCGACGATGAACAGGCGGTAATGAGCCTAAGCGTGACCGAAGATAGTCCAGATTGGCTTGCTACTTTTAGTCGCATCAACGGTTTGTTGTTAGTTCCTAAAGGAGAACTACCTGGTGGTGCCGTTGCCGATACTTCCGATCTTGATGAATCAGAATTAGCAGATTTAAGTAATCAAGAATCAAGCAACCAAGAATTAAGCTCAATCGAAGAAATTGAGCTAGTGAATGATGATTCAGAATTTTTAATCCATGGCGACAATGAAATAGCGGCAGTAGCATCGCGCCAAAGTAACGGTATTTATCAAATTACTATCGATAACGCGCAACTTGCCGAAGACTTCAAAGGACCTGAATTGGAGGCTGGCAGTCCTATTTCTGAACTGAAGGTACGTCAAGAAGCTACGAGAGTGGTTTTAGAAATCACCACCCGCCTCAGATATCGTCTGGGACAGCTTAGTAATGACGATCAAACCATTGCTTTACCAATTGAGGTCGGTCTTGCACCTCTACCAGAAAACGATGCACCTTTATTACCACCAGGATTCGCGAAAGCTCCCAAAGAAACAAGTCCAGTTCAACCTACTTTGCCACCTTTATCAAGCGATCGCCCCAGAATCGTTATTGATGCTGGTCACGGGGGAGATGATCCAGGAACTATAGGCATTGGTGGTGTCCAAGAAAAAGATGTGGTCTTACCAATTTCTATGGATGTAGCCGAAATCTTGAGAAAACAAGACATTGATGTCGTCATGACCAGGGATACCGATAATTTTATCAGTCTTGAGGGACGAACCGACTTGGCTAATGATATCAATGCTGATTTGTTTGTCAGTATTCACGCCAACGCCATTAATATGAGTCGTCCTGATGTCAGTGGATTGGAAACGTACTATTACCAAAATGGTCGCCGCTTGGCAGAATTAATTCATTGGAGTGTTTTTAATGGAGTTGAGATTCAAGACCGAGGTATTCGCCGAGCCAGATTCTATGTTTTAAGACATTCGACTATGCCTGCTGTATTGGTAGAAGTAGGGTTTTTGACTGGTGCAGAAGATGCTGCTAATTTAAAAGATCCCAATCATCGTCATCGCATGGCAGAATCGATTGCGCGGGGCATTGTGGAGTATATTAAACAGAATAATCTTTAACCTATAAGTATTTTTACTGAACTCCAGACCTATCTAAGGTTGCTCATCTTTATAAGATTAGAAAAAATAATCATTTGAAATATAAAATTAATGATGAAAAAATCACATCAGCGTATTGGCTTATTTGACAGCGGAGTTGGGGGGTTAACGGTCTTGAGAGAAATGTATCGTCAGATGCCTACTGAATCCCTGCTCTATTTTGCTGATTCAGCACGGCTACCCTACGGAACTCGCTCTCCCGAAGAGATTCTCTTGTTTGTTCGGGAAATTCTTGACTGGATGTGTGGTCAGGATGTCAAAATGATAATCATGGCGTGTAATACCAGCTCTGCTTTGGCATTAGAAACCGTAAGAAAAGAATATGACATACCAATTTTGGGCGTAATTCTGGCTGGCGCGAAAGCGGCGGTTAAACAAGGTCAAAGGATTGGCATAATTGCCACTTCTGCCACCGCCAAGAGTCATGCTTACCGCCAAGCAATTCACGAAATAAATCCCCAGGCTCAGGTTTGGGAAATTGCCTGTCCCGAATTTGTTCGTTTGATTGAGCAGAATCAACTTTATGCACCAGAGACTCAAATAATAGCCCAGCAGTATCTCGCACCCCTAATTGCCGAGCAGATTGATACCTTGATTTATGGCTGCACTCACTATCGACACCTAGAAAAGACAATTCGCGCTCTTTTGCCCTCTTCAGTGCAGGTGATCGATCCAGCAGAACATATTGTGGTAGCTGCAGGAAAAGAACTATCTTTGCTAGGACTCCGCAATAACCAGTTTTCTCTGCCGACTCGTTTTTATGTCAGTGGTTCTCCTCAACAGTTTGCCAGCTTGTCCCAGCAGTGGCTTGGCTATTATCCACAGGTTACTCAAGTAGAAACTAAGTATATATCGTCGGAGATGATCGCTTAATAAATTTGAGCCAACCAAGCGATCGAGAAGCTTCAATAAGTCAATTGATATCTTGAGTGCGGTCAGAAGGGAGCAGATTAACATTGCGCTTCTGAGTTTCTGCCATCTTTAATAAACCATAAACAATTGAAAGATAAACGATCGCAAATAACAAGATAAAAATTGGTAAATTTATAAGATTCATCAGTCCAAATTTAATTCGCTCGTTCAGATAGCACAATTGGCTCAAGACGTTGGAAAACATCCCGCTGGAAAATTGCTCGGTAGTCATCGAAATTTTAATTGCAAATTTCGATGACTAAATTTCCACAACCAAATATATTAATTTATTAGAATCCCCACACTCACTAACAGCTTTGTCGCCTCTAATCGATACAATCAACTAAGCACAAGCTGCGGAATATTATGTAACGATGGATACAAGCGCTTACGAAGACTATTAGCCAAAGCTCTGCTACAGAAATCATGTAAATCAGCAAAGCACAAACCATTTAGTAGCTATGTGCCTAATATAGACACAGCAACATCTGCGATCGCAATCCCAAATATTACGCTAGTTTCATAAATATTCTTAGATCTCAGGTTAACATAAATATCTCAGATTAAATACTTGTAAAATGCAGTCTCAAAAGTACTATTTTCCATAGTTAGGTAGTTAATAGTTGGTTATTAGGTGAGCTTCCCTTAAAATAAGTACAATAATATGTAAAGTTTCTTAAATAAAGTACTTGCCATACCTGGCTTAACGAATGACATCTTCTACTACTTCTTTATTAGCACCCGTTGAAAATGATCTGAATATTCTGACAGATAATCTCAAGCAGCTAATTGGTGCGCGTCATCCAATCTTAGGTGCTGCTGCGGAACATTTATTTGAGGCTGGAGGCAAGCGAATTAGACCAGCGATCGTTTTATTAGTTTCACGGGCTACCACATCAGACCATGAGTTAACTGCGCGTCACCGTCGCCTAGCAGAAATCACGGAAATGATTCATACTGCTAGTTTGGTTCATGATGATGTAGTTGACGAAGCAGATTTGCGCCGTAATGTAGAAACAGTTAACAATCTGTTCGGCGATCGCATTGCTGTATTAGCGGGAGACTTTCTGTTTGCTCAATCATCGTGGTACTTAGCTAATCTAGATAATTTACAGGTAGTAAAGCTGCTATCAGAGGTGATCAGGGATTTTGCCGAGGGAGAAATCATGCAAAGCATTAATCGTTTTGACATTGCTGCCTCAATCGATTCATATCTAGATAAGACTTACTATAAAACTGCTTCTTTGATGGCTAATAGTGCTAAAGCCGCTGCTGTACTAAGTAATGCTAACGATGAAATAGTTGAAAATCTTTATAATTATGGTCGTAATCTAGGTTTAGCTTTCCAAATTGTGGACGATATTTTGGACTTTACTGGTTCAACGGAAGTTTTAGGTAAGCCAGCAGGATTAGATTTAGCCAGTGGTAAGTTAACTTCTCCCGTATTTTATGCCCTTGAGCAACAGCCTTACTTGAAAACTTTAATTGAAAGAGAATTTTCTGAGCCAGAGGATCTAGATCGAGCTTTAGAATTAATCAAAAATAGTGATGGAATCGAACAGGCTCGTCAGCTAGCAAAAGATCTTGCTCGCCAAGCTGCACAAAATATAGATTGTTTAGCTGTTTCAGACTCCAAAGATGCCCTTAAAGAATTAACTAATTACGCTGTTAGCCGTTTATATTAGGTTGAGTTATCTTGAGATAACTTAGGTTTATTTTTAAGTTTCTTGCAGGAGTTTAGGCGGGTGTCATCTCAAAATCAGACTATTCTCGTGACTGGCGGTGCTGGATATATCGGCTCTCATGCAGCATTGGCTTTGAAAAAAGCAGGCTACAGTGTGATAATTCTCGATAACCTGTCCTATGGGCATCAAGAAATAGTAGACGATGTACTTCAGGTAAAGCTGGTAATTGGCGACACCAGCGATCGCCCTTTACTCGATGAGTTATTTACAACTCATAAAATTGACGCGGTAATGCACTTTGCGGCATATATAGCTGTAGGAGAATCAGTCAATGAGCCAGGAAAGTACTATACCAATAACGTTGCTAGTACGCTCAATCTTTTAACAGCAATGTTGGCACACGGAATTAACAAAATTGTTTTTTCCTCTACTTGTGCTGTCTACGGCATGCCAATAGAAGTCCCGATGACGGAAAACCATCCCCATAATCCTCTTAGTCCCTATGCTGCGAGTAAGGACATGGTAGAACGCATTTTGACTGACTTTGATACAGCATTTAATTTAAAATCTGTGGCATTTCGCTACTTTAATGCCTGCGGTGCCGATCCAGGCGGTTTTTTGGGCGAAGACCATACCCCCGAAACTCATTTAATTCCCTTGGCGTTACTAACTGCATTGAAAAAACGAGAGTCGTTGTATATTTTGGGGACAGATTATGACACTTCTGACGGTACCTGTGTCAGAGATTATATTCACGTCAATGACTTGGCTGATGCCCATGTGCTGGGGTTAAAATATCTTCTTTCTGGTGGAGAATCTGAAATATTTAATTTAGGTAATGGCAATGGCTTTTCTGTCAGAGAAGTAATTGAAACTGCCCGTGAGGTAACGGGATTAGAAATTCCTGTGATTGAAAGCGATCGCCGTCTGGGAGACGCGCCGATTTTAGTTGGTAGTAGCGAAAAAGTAAGAACCAAGCTCGGCTGGAATCCTAATTATGCCAACCTTAAAACAATTATTAGTCATGCTTGGCAGTGGCATCAAACAAGGCATGGAAATTAATAGGTAGTGAGTCGTGAGTCGTAAGATAATGTTGGTTCGGTGGCTAGTAAATTTTAAAACCCATCACAAAATTAGTTACCAGTCAATTCTCGTAAGTTTGTTTTTGAGCTTATTTGCGATCGGCTGCCAGGAACAGAAAGTAGTTCAATGCGAACAAATTTTTCAGATTGCTCGAAGCGTGACCCAAAGCAGTCAAGATATTAGCTATGCCAATAGTAAACAGCCAGAAGAAAATCAAGGTTGGTTAAAAGCAGCCAGTAAATTGACTTTGGCTGCTGATGCTATTAGTGCCTTAAAAATTAATCAGAGTCAACTCATTCACTATCAAAATCAACTCGCTACAGTCTATCGTATCTATTCTCAAGCAACCCATGATGCTGTCATAGCTAGAGAAAACAAGAATCTAGAAGCTCTTAATCATGCCCGTAAAACGGCGATAAAAGCGGGACTAATCCAGCAAAATCTGATTCAGGAAATTAACAACTACTGTTTAAAGCGCTAGTTACTCAAATTGAGTTTACAACAGTTAGTCAAAACAGCTAAAAAAACAATCTTTTGGATAATCTATCCAAGATTTCATAACTTTTTTATGATTGTTCAGTATAATTACTGATAAATATAACTAAATCTTAAATATATGTATATGTATATGTTTGTACATATTAACATTTAAAAATTAGCAGTCAAATACTTTAAAACACTCTATTTAAGCTTAAAATGATTCGTATTTTATTAGTTGACGACCAAAATTTAGTTCAGGAGGGAATTAAATCACTGTTAAACCAAAATCCTGAGTTCAAAGTAATTGGAACAGTCAAAGACGGTCGTAGCGCAGTTAAACAAATCAACCTACTTAATCCAGATATTGTCTTGCTGGATATTGAAATGCCTGGTATGAATGGTATTACTGCCACTAAATATATTAGTCGTCTATCACCTAAGACTAAAGTAATTATTCTCAGTAGCCATGAAGACAAAAAATATCTAACTCAAGCACTCATGGCTGGAGCAAAAGGATATATTCTTAAGAGTAGTTTGATAACGGATTTAAAACAATCAATTATTGCAGTTAACAATGGATATTCTCAGATTGAATCAAGATTGCTAGCTAAGATTTTCGATCCAAGTAACATTAAGTCAAACAGCAAAAAGTCTAAGACTGACAATAGAAAATCAGGAAAAACTACCAAAACCCAAGAAGCTGAGAAAAGAACCGCAAAAATCAAACATTCTGAAGAAAATAAGACTATTCTTACGTCTGACACTCAAGAGTCTACCCAGAAATCTATATTGCCTCAGACTAATGCCAGTGAAGTTGTTAGATCTACTGACTTTGTAGTTTTAAGTAAACCAGCTTCAACGGCAACGTTTAGTTCACCAGAGTCGAACAAAGTTAATACTGCAAATTTAAAGTCCGTAACAGCAGTTTCCGAGATTAACTTAGCCAAATCTGGGTCTTTGGCTGGTAGTAATAATCAATCTAAATCTGATGCAGCAGCAGAATCCTCCAGCATAAATGTCGCCAACCCATTTCTGCCTGCTGTCATTATCAAACGTTCGACTGTCCAAAGATCTAGACCCGTTAAAGATAATTTGTGGAACAAGTTATCAGCCATAGCTTTCAGAAAAAATAATCTTATATATCAAATAGCCAATCAGCAACAAATATCTCATCTTTATCGGTCGATCGCCTTACGGTGCGAAACGATAGTTCAATCCTCCAAGCTAAAATTGACAAAATATTGGTGTCAATTGTCTCTATCGATCGGGCGATCGCAGAAGAAAGGTTGGTTAGCTAACTTAGGTCTTATATTGTTTGGCATAATCATAACTATAATTATTCATCGCCTATTCTTTTGAACAAGCAATCAGCATTAGAGGATGTACGAAAAGTCAAAAAAGCTACTTAAAATTTGTATTTATTTAAAGTTAAGTAACTTTTGGCTTTCACTAATAGATAATTCGCGCCATTCACCAGGATTTAAGCTAGAAATATCTAGTTTGTGACCATCACTACCTAGAGATACTCTAACTAATCTCAGGGTAGGAAAACCAACCGCCGCCGTCATTCTTCTTACCTGGCGATTTTTCCCTTCAGTAAGAATCATTTCTAACCAACAAGTTGGAACAAATTTGCGATCGCGTATTGGTGGAGTTCGAGGAGGTAAATTGGGTTCAGTAGGTAACAAGCGCACTTTTGCTTTGCGAGTACGATAGTTTTTAATCGTCACTCCGTTACGTAGTTTATTCAGTGCCGACTCATCAGGAATCCCTTCAACCTGAACATAGTAGGTGCGAGAATGGGCAAACTGAGGATGAGCCAATCGATTTTGCAGTTGCCCATTATTAGTCAGTAATAATAGTCCTTCGCTGTCTCGGTCCAATCTACCAACAGGATAAACTTCGGGAATGGAAATATACTCTTTTAAAGTCTGGCGTGGATTGTCGCTATTGTCGGTAAACTGACACAATACTCCATAGGGTTTGTAAAACAAAATGTAACGCATTATATTTCATCAAAAATAAGGTATGGAGATTCTTTTTATAAAATTAATTTAAAGCTGGAGGATTAAAATCGTTTGGCTATATCTAATCTTTACACACAAAGACTTTTACCGAAGTTAGCATGTATATATATTGTTGTACACAGTAAAACTTTTTAGCAGCAAAATCAATAATTGTAAGTTATCTTTGAGATCGGATTTTAGGTTTAGATGAGGTGAAAACATAATTGTATTTATATTCAAGAAAAATTTTATTTTCTGATTAGTTTAAATAGCTCATACGCCAAAAATCCTAATAATTGCGAAACAGATAAGCAAATTAAAAGAAAACTGTAAAACTTTAAAATTATTTTTATGAATAACCAAGAACAATCCAATGCGATCGCACGCATTAGCGTCAGCAACAATGGTACTCAAGCCAACGGACAAAGCGGTTCAATTTCAATTAGTGATGACGGCAGATTTATTCCCTTTGAATCAAATGCGAGCAACTTAGTACCCAATGATATCAACGGACAAACAGATGCTTTCATCTATGACTTTCTAAACAAAACCGTGGAGTTGATTACTCTGGCTCCTGATGGTACTCCAGCCAATGGTTCTAGTGGTTCTGCTTCTATCAGCGGGAATGGAAACTTCGTTACTTTTGCTTCTGCTGCCGATAATTTAGTTGCAGGAGATACCAATAAAGAACGCGATATTGTTCTTTATAACCGTCTTACTAAAACTACTCAACTGGTAAGCGTTGCGAGTAATGGTACTCAAGCCAATGGCTTAAGTCTTTTTAGTGCGATTAACGATGATGGAAGATATGTGGCATATGAATCTGTCGCTACCAATTTAGTTTCTGGGGATACCAATGGACTAAGTGATATTTTTCTGTTTGACAGTACTAGTCAGAAGACGGACAGGATTAATGTGGCATCGAATGGAACCCAAGCGAATGGTATCAGTAACCTGGGGTCGATTAGTGATGACGGGAATTATATCACCTTCACTTCCGAGGCAAGTAATTTAGTCGCTAATGATACTAATGGCAAAAGCGATGTTTTTGTTTACGATCGCCAAAAAAACACGGTTGAACTGATTACTACTGGAGGGAATGGTAATAGTACTTCTGGTTTGATTAGCGGCAATGGTTCATTCATAGTTTATGAATCTGAGGCAAATAATTTAGTTGCAGGAGATACCAATGCTAAGAAAGATATTTTCATTTATGACCGTATAAAGAAAACCACAGAACGAGTAGATGTTGCTGCTGATGGTACTCAATCCAATGGCAATAGCCGCGATGCTTCCATTAGTGATGATGGCAGGTATGTTGCTTTTCTCTCTGAGGCGAATAATTTAGTTGCAGGGGACGCTGTTACTGACGTTGGTTCCGATATCTTTATTCGCGATCGCCAACAAAAAACTACCAAACGTCTCGATTATGATTCTTTTCCTACCTTAAGTGGAGATGCTAAATCTTTAGTTTTTAATTCTAGCCTCGGTAATCTTGTGGCACAGGATACGAATCAGACTGGTGATGTCTTCCAGGTAGATTTAGGCAAATTTGCAGCGGCGAGTCATTTCACCACTAAAAATGTTAGTCGTTTTTATCAGTACGAGAAAGGGTTTCATCTCTACACGAGCGATCAAAAAGAGATTGACTATGTTAAGCAGAAAAGTGCGACAGGAGAACTTGCATATAAGTATGAAGCCGAAAAGTTTAGCGTTATTGCAAATAATAAAGATTCTTTTACTGGTGCAACTTTAGCAGGAGTCAAGCCTGTTTATCGCTTTTTTAATACCAGTAACGGCGCTCATCTATACACCGCTGAAGAGAAGGAGAAATCTTATATTCAGAATAATCTATCTAACTATAGTTTTGAAGGAATCAAATATTATGCCTTTGAGTCTGCCCCTGTAGGGATTGAAACAATTCCTGTATTTAGATTGCTGAACACTACGTCAGGTTCTCATCTTTACACTATTGATTCCAAGGAGTTGAATG
>CAVRWR010000089.1:0-14818 GCA_963724445.1 uncultured cyanobacterium
AGGGCGTCCAGCCATTGGGATAGACAGTGTGCAAAGCCGCGACATCAGGTTGCCGAAGGGTATCGCGGCGCAGGCGCAGCCGCTCGTTGATCGCCACCCATTCGGCAGGATCGACGCTCGTTCCATTTTCCACGCCGCCTGAGTTGGCCGAGGAAGTTCCTGCGATCGGCCTTGTTCGAATGCAGTTCGATACAGTGATCGCCAAGGCCGTGCTCGCGCAGTCGTCGATAGACGACATCTGCCCTGGCCGCGGAGTATTCCGCCACGAACAGCACCGTTTTGCCGACAGCAAGGCAGTTCGCGGATGCTGGGCAATCGTTTCACTCTGCCCTGTGCCAGGTGGTCCGGCCAGAGGATCGCGGAAGCGCGCCCGCAGCAGCAGCGGCTAGCCCGCCGTCTGCGAGAGATCGGATGGCAACAGGCAGACAATGTCGGCTCGCGCAAAGGCGCGGTCTATATCGGCTTCTTCATGAAATACACCAGAGCTGTCGTTCGCGCCGAACGCCTGCTCGGGCGTGTCGATCAGATCGCAACCGCATACCAGTTTGTCCGCAGGGCATCCGTCCGCTGGACCAGATCCTCCCACATCGCAGATTTTGCGAATGAGAAGGTGAAAGTGCGGTCTCGTCGACAACTTCCATTCCGGGCGCATCACCGCCAGATTGGTCAGTGCAAAACAAAAAAATACGCTTTCATCGTTCTTACCTTCATCAATAATCTCATCTTGTCCGCCGCCATTAGCGGCCCCAGCACTTTCGGCGATCAATGTTTAAGATAACTGAATTTCAAGGTCAGGCAGTGGTAAACTCGGTCACTATGACCACTCATCAGGAGCATAACTTGCACGAACTACTCAACAATCCCGCCATACAGGCAGCCACCATGCCTTCTGGTCGCGCTGCTTAACCAGAACTCTACAGCGCCTCAAACTGAGCGGCCTGGCCATCATCGCCGGCTTTGCCGCAACTATATACCTCGCCAGCGATTTTTCAATCGAACCGCTTACCGCCTCGCGCAAGATCGTGGCACTGGGTCTGGCAGGCGCATTATTCGCCCTGCCTCAAGTCTGTTGAACGCGCGTGAGGCACCATGCTGGCCACACTGGGTGCCGCTGCCGCGATCTGGACCACGCAGCGCATCCTCCCGAGCAACCAGGAAATACCGCTCATACTGCTGTGGGGGGCAGGATGTGCCGCCTCCTCGCGGTACTGATATGGGGCATGGACAGACTTGACAAGGAGCCGCTCGTGCCGCCACGGCAGCCACTGCACTGGGTATCAGCCTGTAAACAAATCGCGCATGACGTGAACAAGGGCGCGCGCTGATCGGCGTGCTGGGCAGCGCGGGTAGCGAAAACATTCAGGGCGAGACACAGAAGAAGCTGGACATCATCACCAACGATGTGTTCATCAAAGCCAACGAGTGGGGCGGTCACCTGGCCGCGATGGCTACGGGAAGAGATGGAAGACATCTACGAGATTCCCAAGCAATATCCGCGTGGTAACCAGACCCGAAGGACGCGAAGCTATATCCGCAGGTGTATCCTAAAGGATACACCCTTTAGGGCTAGTCCTTAGAGTACCTACGAATCGCCTTGATTTTCAAAAATTATTTATAAAAGCGATCGCCAATCGATCATTTATTTAACCTTAAAGCTAAACTCTTAATTCGCCTGATATTAAGGATCTTAACGCTGACAACTACATTTCAAGTTCCCTACATTCCAAAGTAAGTAGTAGCTTTGAAAAAAGCTAAGGCAAAGAGTCTCTAAACAAACTTTTATCAAACAAAAATGAAATTAGGATGAAATATCGACCAGCTTTTAGATAGATTTTTAGATTATTTCATTTGGTAGATGAGTAAAACCTCAATTGACTTTATGTTAAATATTTTAAAGATTAACTAACATGAATGACGCTAATTTTTGGCAACTATACAGCATTGGTAACAAGTTAAAGAAATTAGAAAAAAGTCAAGTAAAAAAATAAATTGTGTCAAACTCATAGAAAATAAGCAATTGAGCGATTTTATTTCTCTATGGGCAAGAGTAAAAGACTGAATCGAGACCACGCCAAAAAAACTCAACGACCGATGGTGGAAGATCGAGTTATTGCTGAACATTTAACTGCTTTGTTAACTCCAATAATTACATCTCAGTCACGTTTTTTTCGAGAATTAGGACTCAGAGATAGGATTTTGACCCTTCCTTTGATGGTTGCTGCGGTCTTAACATTATTATGGCGGGATGTACCAGGAGTTACAGAGTTAGGTCGATTATTAGAAACAGAAGGCTTTTTATGGTGTAAGCGAACGAAAGTGAGTCAACAAGCCTTATCTCAGAGATTTTTAACTTTTCCTGCCATTTTATTCGAGAGAATCTTTTATGAAATCTTGCCTAAGCTGAAAGCCAGATGGTCAGCTCGTCAAAATCGACCGTTACCCGACAGTGTTCAATTTACTTTATCTAGATTTGAAAACATTTGGATAGCAGATGGTTCAACCTTGGAGGCTTTATTTCGTAAGCTCAAGAGTCTAGAAGAGGTAAAACCAGGCAAATTAGCGGGAAAAATGGGAGTAGTAGTCAATTTAGTCACACGATTACCAGTGGCAATTTGGTGGTCTGAAAATCCTCGTGCCTCTGACACTCGTTTTGAAGAAAATCTCTTACAGTTAGTTTCCGCCAAGACTTTGTTGTTAATAGATCGGGGATTTTATCATTTTCTGTTTTGGCAACAATTAATCGATCGAGGAGTTCACTTTATTACTCGTAGAAAGATTAATGCTGCTATTCAATATCAACAAGTTTTTACTGATAGTTATAGTTTACGCGATCGCCTAGTCCAGATTGGCTCTGGGACAAAAAAAACTCCATTTGTCACTTTACGATTGATTGAAGTCCGAGTCGGTAAAGTCTGGCATTCTTACTTAACTTCAGTGCTTGAGCCAGAAACATTACCTCCCTATGTTGTCATTGATTTGTACCAAAAACGCTGGGGTATTGAAGATGCTTTTAATACAGTCAAGCGGCTTTTAGGGCTGAGTTATCTTTGGACTGGTTCAATCAGGCGTATATGTCAGGACTAATGGTTTCGACAATGCTCATTATCATGTTGTTGACAATGAGTTTTATGTATAAAAATAAAACTTGGAACATCGTTCTACTAGGTGTGGGAACGGCACTAATATTGATGTTCTGGACTTTATTACGTACTCAAGCAGGTGTAGGAGATCAGCAGTTTTTGCGCTCTATGATTCCCCACCATGCTGCTGCAATTCTTGTCTGCCAACAGTCATCGTTAACGAATCCACGTATTAAAGAATTGTGTGTCAACATCGTTACTGCACAAAAAGAAGAGATTGCCATTATGAAAGAACTTATGGAATAGTTTGATCGAGGTTTTATAGGACTATGTATAAAGTCGAACGAAATAAACATTTAGCCAAAAACGTAATTGCTCGGACAACAATTAAACACAATCATACGGGTAAACAAACCCAATGAACTGGCTAGCTATAACAATTGGGGTGATGGCGATAGTCATCGCAGCGATCGATATATTTATCACTGTTCTCTACCCTCGTACTGGCAAAAGTATTTTAAGTTTGCCTTTAAGTAAGGGGATTTGGCAAATATTTCGGCAGGTGGCACGCTGGAGTAAGAGCGATCGCATTTTAGCTTATTGCGGTTCGATAAATTTAGTTGCGATCGCTGTAGCTTGGATCTCCCTATTCATTCTTGGCTTTGCTCTTATTAACTGGCACGCTTTTTAGAATGGCGTGAATGGTATTACTACGTCGTTAAACGATTGGAATCTAAAGAAATTAAAACCCCAGGAGATATAGAAACAGGTGCAGATAAATATGTTTCTCTCAGGCGCGAATGGAACGATGATGTAGCTGCTTTTGCCAAATATATGGCATTTAAGTGGAGTGATATCGCTCCAGCAGAGTCAGACATAAACTTCTTGAAAACAAATTCAAATTAATTTCCAATTTTGCTTGACTCTATAGCCGACTAGAGAGTTTAAGCTAATTTTAGAAGCAAATAAACAAGGTAATTAAACAATATGACTATCCAACTAAAAGTTCCGAATATGGCTTGTGGTGCTTGTGCTAAAACTATTACCCAAGCAGTTGTTGACATAGATCCCAAAGCGAGTGTCAGAGCCGATCCCAAAACTAAACAGGTAATAGTAGAAAGCAACGCCTCCGAATCATCTGTCCGTGAAGCGATCGCCGCAGCAGGATATCCTCCCGCTTAAATGAATTATTAAAATTTCAAACTTTCTGTAAAGGCGAATGGTCATTCGCCTCTACTACCAATTATGAACACCACCACTAATATAGAAAAAATCAATCTCAAACTCAGGGGGATGAGTTGTGCTTCCTGCGCTAGCAGCATTGAAGAAGCAATTCGCAATGTACCTGGAGTAGATGAATGTAACGTTAACTTCGGTGCAGAACAGGCTGCCATTAAATACAATCTCCGTCAAACCAGTATTGAAGAAATTCAGAATGCGGTAGAGAAGGCTGGATACTCATCTTACTCTCTCCAAAAACAAGAAATGGTTACGGGAGAGGATGACCGAGAAAAAGCAGCCCGCAAAGCCGAATCTCGCGATTTGATTCGTAAAATGATTGTTGGTGGCGTGATTAGCGTCATTTTGATGATCGGTTCGCTACCAATGATGCTGGGGTTGAATTTACCTTTCATTCCTGCATGGTTGCATAATCCCTGGCTACAGTTGATTTTGACTGCGCCCGTACAGTTTTGGTGTGGTTATCGGTTTTATATCGGTACATGGAAAGCTTTTAAACGTCATGCTGCGACGATGGACACTTTAATTGCCCTTGGTACGAGTGCAGCATATTTTTATTCATTATTTGCCACTATCTTTTCTGACTTCTTTCTCAGTCAAGGCTTGATGCCAGAAGTCTACTACGAAACCGCAGCGGTAGTCATTACCTTAATCTTACTTGGACAGTGGTTTGAAAATCGCGCCAAGGGACAAACCTCAGATGCCATTCGCAAAATGATGGGCTTACAGGCAAAAGATGCGAGGGTAATTCGTAACGGACAAGAAATAGACGTTCCGATTAGTGAAGTACAGATCGACGACACAATTTTGGTACGCCCTGGGGAAAAGATTCCTGTCGATGGAGAAATAATCAGCGGCAGTTCCACTATTGATGAAGCAATGGTAACGGGAGAAAGTATCCCCGTAAAAAAACAAGCAGGTGATGAAGTTATTGGTGCAACTATCAATAAAACAGGTAGTTTTAAATTCAGGGCTACTAGAGTTGGTACAGATACGGTATTGGCGCAGATCGTTCAGCTGGTGCAGGATGCTCAAGGTTCTAAAGCACCCATACAAAGGCTAGCTGACCAAGTTACGGGTTGGTTTGTACCTGTAGTAATTGCGATCGCCATAGCCACTTTTGTCCTCTGGTTTACCATTATGGGGAATGTTTCCCTGGCTTTAATTACTACCGTCGGAGTGCTAATTATTGCCTGTCCCTGTGCGTTGGGTTTGGCGACTCCCACATCTGTCATGGTAGGTACGGGGAAAGGTGCAGAAAACGGTATTTTAATTAAGGGTGCAGAGAGTTTAGAACTCGCTCATAAACTGCAAACTATCGTTTTAGATAAGACTGGTACGATTACAGAAGGTAAGCCTACTGTTACTGATTACAATACTATTCGCGGTATTAGCGATGGTGCAGAATCAAAGTTACTGCGTTTAGTTGCGGCAGTTGAACGTAATTCCGAACATCCTTTAGCTGAAGCAGTTGTGAGATACGCTCAGTCAAATGATGTAAACATCCCAGAAAGTGATGACTTTGAAGCGATCGCAGGCAGCGGAGTACAGGGTACAGTCGCAGATCGTTTAGTACAAGTCGGTACTCAACGCTGGATGTCGGAGTTGGGTATCAAAACCAATATTTTACAACAGCAAAAAGACACTTGGGAAGCAGAAGCCAAAACCGTAGTTTTAATTGCTGTCGATGGCGAATTAGAAGGCATTATGGGTATTGCCGATGCAGTTAAGCCTTCTTCCACCGCCGCAGTTAGAGCATTGCGTAACCTCGATTTAGAAGTAGTAATGCTAACGGGAGATAATCAGAAAACCGCCGAAGCGATCGCCCGTCAGGTTGGTATAGTCAGAGTAGAAGCGGAAGTACGCCCCGAGCAAAAAGCAGCCAAGATCAGGGAACTACAGCAGGAAGGAAAAGTAGTTGCCATGGTGGGAGACGGCATTAATGATGCCCCTGCACTGGCTCAAGCAGATGTCGGGATTGCCATTGGTACGGGAACGGATGTAGCGATCGCAGCTAGTGATATTACTCTCATTTCGGGAGAATTACAAGGTATTGTGACTGCCATTGAATTAAGTAAAGCAACGATCAATAATATTCGTCAGAATCTCTTCTTTGCCTTTATTTACAACGTCTTGGGTATTCCTATTGCAGCAGGTATTTTGTTTCCTTTCTTTGGCTGGTTGCTCAATCCAATTATTGCAGGCGGGGCAATGGCATTTAGTTCGGTTTCAGTGGTAACTAATGCTTTGCGATTAAGAAATTTTAGTCCGTCGAAATCCAGAACTTAATTAAGGAGAAGATCGTGTTTAATAAAACCAAAATATATGGAAGCCTTGCAGGATTGGGATTTTTTCTCGCTTTAACTCCTAATATTGCATTAGCACAAAAGGATATTGAAGTAGAAATGCCCGCCTCGGCGGGAGAACAAACTAGCCAGTTTCAGAAGATAGAACAGCCTTTAGGTTTAAAACTTGCTGTCGCTTTAGGTGGCGTGGGTTTAATTGGCGCAGAACTTTGGTGGTTTATGTTTAGTAAAACTAAATCTCAAAAAGCTCAGGTAAAACAGGGAATTCAATCAGTAGATATTGTCGTCGATGGTGGCTATACTCCCGACAGAATTGAAGTTGTTGCTGGCGAACCAGTTAGATTGAATTTTTATCGTAAAGATCCTAGTGGCTGTTTGGAACAAGTATTATTGCCCGACTTTAATAAGGCATTAGATTTAACTTTAAATGAAACTACCTCGGTAGAGATCGTGCCAGAAAAACCAGGAGAGTATACCTTTACCTGTGGGATGAATATGTATCGAGGTGTGGTTAAAGCCGAGTAAAATATTGCATCTTAACCCTGGTTGACTGACAAAACGGTTGTGTCGCAAATAATCAGCAGGAAGAGAATATTTCCAAGAATATTGAGTAATTTAGGCGGCTAATCTGAAGATTTATGATATCTCCTTTTTCTACATCTTGGATTTGTCCCTTACGAATCATGTTCATCGCTTCGTAGCCTTTAATAGTTTTTCTAGCTGAATTAAAGGAGGCAAAGCTCATGCCAGGATTGATTAGATGTTTCACGCCACGATGATCCTGCTCAACCATTTTTTGGGGTGACAATCATCTGAAAAGCCCTTTTAAAATAAGGCTTACAAGTTGAGAGGTTGATTTTTAAAACAAATTCAAGCCCTGGATAATAGTACATAAAAACTATTCAAATACCAATTCTCGATAAATTATTATTGATGAACAGAATTAATTGAGCAATTAATGATAAAAAAGTTAAATAAAGCGCAACTTTTAAATCTTAATTATGGACTTTTTTTCTGCTCATCAATCTCAGATAGAAAAATATTTAACTAAGAGTCAAATATTGACTCTACAGTTATTAATTTGGCTACTTCAAGCTCATAAAGATGTAAAAATAGAGAGATTAGCTAGCTATTTACCGATGCCAATCCTCTACGAAAGCCGCCGAAAAAAGATTCAGAGATTCTTAGTTTTATCCTCTTTAAGCCTATCTCTATTCTGGTTTCCCATAATTAAATTTATCGTAGAAAAAGAATTTAAATTGGAAAAATGTTTGATTTTAGTACTAGATAGAACCCAGTGGAAAGATAATAATATCTTTATGATAAGTGTGATTTGGAGAAAGCGAGCTTTGCCAATTTATTGGTTTATCTTAGAAAAGAAAGGAAGCAGTAATATTCGTGAACCCTAAAGGACTAGCCCTAAAGGATTAGTTCCGCTTCGCTCCACGTCCTTCGCGTCGCAAGTTGCACTTATTAGACCAGTATTAAAATTATTTTCTCACTATGAAATGGTGATTCTTGGAGATAGAGAATTTCATGGAATTGAATTATCTTATTGGTTGAAACAAAAGAACAAAAAAGCTAAAAATTCTATTTATTTCGCTTTCAGAGAGAAAAATAATATTTATCTAAAAAGAAGTAAAAAAAATCAAAAAAGACTTAAGGATTTAAAATTAATTCCAGGAATTAAAGTCTTGCATAAAAATGTTCAACTTACTAAGCAAAAAGGTTTTGGCAGATTTAATTTGTTAGCATATAAAAAGAGAAGTTATCGCCATCATAAAGTAAAAGAAAGTTGGTTTATTATAACTAATTTAGATAGCGCAGATGAAGTAATTAAGCTTTATAAAAAGAGAGCAGGTATTGAAGTGCGGAATGCACTGCCGCTTTCCAGCTTGAATGCATTCAAGCTGGGTCGGCAGCCATGTTTCGTGATTATAAAAGTGGAGGTTATAACCTTGAAGGTAGCAAAGCCAATATTTTGAGACTAACTAACTTGATTTTATTAATCGCGATCGCCTACACATCAGCTTCTTTAAAAGGCAAATCTTTTAAGAATAAAGGACATCACTCATTATATTACTCGTTTAACTGAAGCCAAAAGAAACTATAGAAGACATAGTGATTTTAGAGTAGGATTGTATGGACAAAATTGGATTATTGCTTGGGATTTCTGTTACTCTTTCGTTGCACAAATTATGATAATTAATCGACATAAGCTCAACTATTATCAACAAGGATTAAAAGTTTTATCGGCAATTAGTTAAGCATCTATTTCAATTGATTATACTCTAATTTTAGGCTTAGTTATTATCAACTAGTCTGCTTCATTTTGTCTATTTAAGATTAACTCAGACTCAATTTTTTGAGAGATTATCTTGAATCATTTTAGCTTAAATCATCCTTATATGATTGGCAAAAAATATTAAGATAATTTATATCATAGTTGGTTTAAAAATCAGCTTCTCGGCTGTAAATCTCATTCTCAAAGGGCTTTTCCTATAGTTGTCACCCCAAAAAGTTACCGTCATTAACTGCTAATACAGAGTCGTAAGTATAAAGATTTGCCGTATTAATCTCAGCTTCTATTTCCCCAGAAGCGATTTCTAGTTCCCAGTCACCACCCAAATTGCTACTACCAGTTAAATCATCCGAAGCGGCGATATCAGCATGAGTCAATTGACTCAGATGGGTTACAAAGTCTCTGCCTGCTATTCCTTCGCCAATGCAACAGCCGTAAAGCAGAATATCCCCATCCTCAGTCAAAGAATTAGACCAATTTTCTAAGTCTTTAGCGTAGCTTTCAAGATTATCAGTATTGAGGAGAGTTGAACCTAGCTGTAAGGATCCTACTTCACCATGAGAAATGATGTGAATACTAGCTACTCGTTCGTAGTTTGCCAGAGCCTCGGTAATTTGTTCGACCCCGTGACGATTTGAGTCTAGCAAGATTAGCTCAGAGCGATCGCTATCTGTAATCGGACTTTGATAATTATCAATATTGGAATTAACAAATATTAGATTTGAATTGCTTGATAATGTGTTGTCAAAATTAGCATTAATATTATTATCCATCAAAGTAAATATCTAATTAGTAGTTTATAAAAGTATTTGTCATCTAAATATTATGTATATAAACTATCAGCAATTTTACTTATATTGGTAAAGAATATGTAAAATAAAGATATTTAAAAAATTTATAAATTGCCCTGATTTATATCTTGTTTTTAAAGAATAGATATACTTATTATTAGCTTGGGCTAAACTTTATATAATTAGCTATAAAATCATTCTTAAGTAAAGGTAATGTAAAAAATACATAAAAAAATGGAAGATAATCTTTATAAAGTTATTTTCCAAAGATGATCTAAATACCTAATTAATTATTTCTGTGCTAAGTAGTTACACTTGCTTTTGTGGGCATATAGCAATCCTAAAGGATTTTAAATAAGGTAAGTTAGTAAGCAAAGACTTAGTTTAGTTCTACGTCCCATGCCGTTACTTACCGTTAAACAACTAGCTGCTATTCCAATCACAAAATCTAACTTTAAACCCTACGGTGAATTAATTACTCCTTCTCCTGACGGCAAAGCTTTCGATCGCAATGATGCCAGATTAAACTTAGATAATGGCATTCCGCGCTTTTATATCATGCACTTAGAACGTCGAGGTAGAATTTTTGACAAGATCACCCGACATAATAGCTGTACTCAATGTCTAGGTTCCTTAAATGGCAAGGATTGGTATCTGGCAGTATGTCCACCATCCGTTTCAACTGAACCAGATCTCAATCGCCTGAAGGCATTTCACATTTTGGGCGATTGTTTTATTAAACTAGAGGTAGGAACCTGGCACGCGGGACCTTATTTCGACCATGAGGCGGTAGATTTTTATAATCTAGAACTCAGTGATACTAACATTGTCGATCATTTCACCCATAATTTCGCCATCAAGCAACAGATCAAATTTAAAATTGTTGATTGATTGACTATTAATACTTGATAGCTTGAGCTATTAGCCATTAGCAGCATGACAAAGGAATTAGCGATCGCCACCTATGGTTTGACCAAAAGATTTGAAGGCTATATTGCGGTGAATGAAATTGACCTCCAGGTAAAAGCGGGGGAAGTATACGGCTTAATTGGTCCTAACGGTGCAGGCAAGACGACGTTAATCAGAATGCTGGCGACGGCGGAAGAACCCACCAAAGGCGAAATTTATCTTCATGGCGATCGCCTATTACGGGATAATTCCAACCCAGTTTTGAAACAGCGCATTGGCTATCTTCCTGATGATTTTCCCCTCTATGATGATTTAACCGTATGGGATTATTTAGATTACTTTGCTCGACTATATCGATTAAAACAGCCCAAACGCGATCGCCGCATTCATGAAGTATTAGAACTAGTCCAGCTAGAAAATAAAAGTAAAAGTATTATTTCCAACCTTTCGCGAGGAATGAAGCAGCGTTTGAGTCTGGCTAGAACAATTATTCATGAACCAATATTACTGCTGTTAGATGAACCCGTTTCAGGTTTAGATCCCATCGCCAGACAGCAATTTCGTCAGATTATCAAAGTCTTGCAGGAAGCGGGAATGACAATTTTGATTTCCTCCCATGTTTTGAGTGATTTAGCCGAACTATGCACTTCTATTGGCATCATGGAACTTGGGTTTTTAGTGGAAAGTGCGACCTTAGCCGAACTATATCAAAGATTATCTCGTCAACAAATTTTCCTATCCACATTGGGTAAGATGGAGGAGTTGCAACAAAAATTACGCCAAAATTCCTTCGTAGATACCTGGGAGACGATCGACGATCGCCGTCTCAAGCTTTACTTTACTGGAGGAGAATCAGACTGTGCCGAACTGTTGCGATCGCTTATTCTTGCTGATATTCCCCTGAGCGAATTTCACTGTAGCCAGGAAGATCTCGAATCTATATTTTTAAAATTGGGACATCAACAGAGTTCTTAAATGTAAATTACAAATACGTCACAAACAAGTCACAAATTACTGCTGAGTTTAATTAATTATGACCATGAAACAAAGTATCAAACTGTTTCGCTATCAAAATTCTTTAGGGTCAAGCGTTCCCTGCCTTTTTAAGGCAGGGCTTGCGCTTGACCGCCTTTCGCGGTCAAAGTTCCTCGACTGGAATCCTCAGTTATTTCGCGAGATTAAAGGAAAACTAACCACGAAAAATATAGTTATTGCTGCTGCTATTTCAGTAATTATCCAGTTCATAGCGGTTATATCCCTATTAGGTCAACTGCCAGATGCTGATTCAACAGGTTTAACCATCCAGCTAACAAGCCGTTTCTGCTTTGGCGGTACGAGTCTAACAGACAACTTAACTTGTACCAAAGATCTGTTAAACAACTGGGTTATTGATTGGCAACTGTGGTGGCTAGATTTATTTATTTTTCTCAGCATTGCCAGTATTTTTGCTCTGTTGATTGTCGGGACGTACATGCTGATTGCTGATGCAGTCAAGGAACAAGAGCGAGGCACACTAAACTTTATTCGCCTGACTCCTCAATCTGCTGGAAACATTTTGTTAGGCAAAATATTGGGAGTGCCAATTTTACTATACATATCTATCTTATGCTTCTTCCCGCTACATTTTATCTCGGGATTGAAAGCTCAAATCCCCTTATCTTTAATATCAGCCTTTTATCTAACTATTACTGCTAGCTGTGCATTTTGCTATTGTTTAGCCTTGCTCTGGAGTCTAATTGATTTTGGGGTATCAGGCTTTAAGCCTTGGCTGGGAACTGGTCTAGTCGCTTTGCTTTTGTTTGCCATGACCAACGGTTTATTCAGTGGAAATAATTTATCCTTAGATAACCCCTTCGGCTGGTTATTTTTATTTCATCCAGGCTTAGTCTTAGCTTATTTAATCGATGCCACCAAGATATCTAGCCAGAAAATTGACTTTTTGACTCCAGAAAATCTGGCAGGCTTATCTTTTTTCGGACAGGCTTGGTGGATGAAGGCTAGTTTGGGGATTGGTTCGATCTTGTTTAACTTTAGTTTATGGACATACTGGTGTTGGACAATTCTCAAACGTCGTTTTCATCAGCCCGAAGGCACAATTATAAGTAAAGTTCATAGCTATTGGCTAACTAGTTGGTTTTCAGTGGTTGCCCTTGGTTTTACTCTTCAGAAAATAGATTCTAACCTTAATTATTTTCAACCCAGAGACTTCCAGGAACACCTAACCGAGAATTTTGGCTTGCTTCAAATATGCTTGGTAATATTCTTTCTCTGTTTAATAGCTGCCTTAACACCACAAAGACAAACTTTACATGACTGGGCGAGATATCGTCATCAGACAAGCAAGTCAAGTCTAGGCAGAGAACTGGTATTTAATGAAAATAGTCCTGCAACTCTTGTCATGGCGATTAATTTGGGAATTGCGATCGCCTTTATTACCCCCTCAATATTTATGTTTTTGGCACCAGATCAACGCTATATATTCTGGGGATTTATCTTGAGTGCCAGCAACATCATGCTATATGCCGTGATTGCTCAATTTATTTTGACCTTTAAAAATCGCAAAAGAGCCGTTTGGTCAGCAGCGATCATTGCTTCTCTCATCATTGTCCCTCCTTTGTTCCTAGAAGCTTCTAAACTTGGACTGGAAACCCTTCCTCAAGCTTGGCTATTTAGCTTTATGCCAATTTACGCGGCTGAATACGCAACTGCTTCGGCGATCGCTTTGGCAATCTTCGGACAATGGCTGGCTATTTCAGTAATTGGTTTGCAGATGACTCGCAAGCTTAAACAAGCAGGGGCATCGGAAACTAAGATCTTAATGAGTCGGCTTAATGCCTTAAGTGACTAATCAAAACTTTTATTATGTGATTGTTGAAAGCGATTGTTTTTATTTGAAAGGCGATCGCTTTTTTTCGTTACTTGGTTACGTCAATTAGATCTAAACCATTCTCTTTGTACTCTTTAGAGATCGCCTGAAATATCAAGCGATCGCTAAAAAGTACCTTGAAGTAATAGAAAATAGCCTGACTTATTACTCATTACTTATTATTACGCCTCAATGACTACTCTCCCCACAGGTCGAGCTACACAGGTCAATATATGATCGTCCTCGCAATCAACATCATCTTCATAAGCAACTTCCCCTTCAAGTTTTTTAACTTTACAAACGCCACAGACTCCTCCGCGACAGCCAGAAAGTAAACTTGCTCCTTCGGCTTCTGCTACATCTAAAATACATTCCTCTCCATCACAAGAGATTTCCTGACCTGATTTTGACAAGACTGATGACATGACTCGATGAGGCGGGAGCAGGTGCGGGAGCGGGAAAAGGTGCAGGTGCAGGTGTGGATGGAGGAGCAAAACCATTAACTAGGGTTTGCTGAAAAAGTAACCTAAAAAATTTACAAGAATTACCTTGTTTAAAAGATAAGTTTGTCTGTTAAAAACTATGCTTTAATATCAGCTTTGATAATAGAATAGTCAAAAAAAAAGCCTAATTTAGATATATTCAGAAATAAGGACAAAAAAAGACGGTAAACCTGCCTGAGCAGGGTAGAAAGATTGATTACTAAAAAAGTAATTGCAATACAAGTTTCCGAAGTTTCAGAAAGTTTAGTCATGATACAATTAAGACCATAACGTCTCTTAGCTTGACCGAATTTTCCTTCAATAGCATTACGAAATCTTTCATCTTCTTGAGCTTGTTTTTTAGTCTCTTTACTAACATTTTTAGGCTTTCTTCCTAATGGTGGACCACTAATTCTAATTTCTCTTTCTTTACACCATGCTCGATTAGCTCTGGTTCGATAAATTTTATCGACATGAACAGAGTTAGGATAGTATCCAGTGAAGTTTTTATAGGCTTCTACTTGTGTTTGTAAGTCCCTTGATTCATTAAAGTTATCCCAACTTAGATGGTCTAAAAATACATAGTTATCAAAACAACTTACTGAAAGTTTTGCCCCAAACTCTACAGGTTTTCCTGCTTTTCCTCTCACTATAGGTCGGATATGAGGTTGAGTTACACTCACAATTCTATCGTCTATTCTGTTTGATTCATTCTCATACATCCAAAATTGCTGGCGATAAACTTCTGCTATTACTAACAACATTTTATATTTTCTTGGACTCAGGCTGCTTAAGGAAGCTCCTGAATTAATTAAATTGTCTATATGAGACAAATTTCTTTTG
>CAVRWR010000090.1:0-13017 GCA_963724445.1 uncultured cyanobacterium
AAGAAGTTTTACATTCTATACTATCTACACTTATTAATTGTAACCGTAAATTTTAGATAGTTTGGTATTGTTGCGAACTTAGGCGATAAAATTTTAGTTAAGCTTTGTAAGGAAATCAATAAGTTTGGAAGTGCAGAAAGTGTCAGGATTCAATCATCGTTCTGTGCTAAGTCGCGAATTAATTACAGGATTAGATATTTCATCAGCAGCAGGAATCTATTTAGATGCTACTACGGGGGGCGGTGGACACAGTGAGTTGATTCTCAGCCAAAGCCAAGAGATCAAGCTGGTAGCAATTGACCGAGATGAAACAGCGATCGCCGCAGCCAAAGAGAGACTAGCCAATTATTATCCTCAACGGCTTGAATTTTGGCAAGGTAACTTTGCTGATTATCAGCCCCAGAATATTTTATTTGACGGTATTATTGCTGATTTGGGGGTAAGCTCCCCCCAGCTAGATATTGCTGAACGAGGCTTTAGCTTTCGTAATGAAGCTTCTCTAGACATGCGAATGGATCGCTCTGAGGGGACTACGGCAGCCGAAATTGTCAATCACTGGAAAGAAGTATCTTTAGCCGATTTAATCTATGAATATGGTGAAGAAAGATTTTCTCGTCGTATAGCTAAAAAAATTGTGCAGCAGCGTCCATTTCAAACTACAACCGAACTTGCCGAGGCGATCTCCTCAACTGTTCCTGGTAAGTACCGTCATGGTAGGATTCATCCTGCTACCCGCACTTTTCAAGCATTACGCATCGAAGTCAATCAAGAATTAAAGTCTTTAGAGAAATTTATCGATCAAGCCCCAGTCTGGCTCAAGCCAGGAGGAAAAATTGGTATCATCAGCTTCCACAGTCTCGAAGATCGGATTGTTAAACATCGCTTTCGTGGTAACGAACTTTTAGACGTAATTACGAAAAAACCCATTACGGCACAGAGGGACGAACAAAGAGAAAATCCGCGATCGCGATCGGCAAAACTCAGGTTCGCTCAAAGAAAAACGGATAATTAAAATCTAATTAAAATCTTGCTGGGGCGTGAGAAACCATCCAGGGTCGATTACTAGTAGAACTTTGATATCTTGGTTTAACAGGTTCTCTCTGTTCTTGTTTGACCAATCTAGGTTCGGCAGATTGCGACCTGGCGATCGCCGATAAGCTTCCTGAATTAAGGTTAATATTGGGTGTAGAAAATATTTTAGTGGCGACTCGATTGCACTCAGGGCAGTCGATCGGTGCATTGTATTCATCCATGCTGCGCCAGGCTTCAAATTCTCCGCATGAATTGCATCGATATTCGTATAGAGGCATTTATTTCAGTTGTTTAGTTATTAGTAGGGGCGAATACTATTCGCCTTCTTATGATAATTTTCAGGTCGGAACGATGTTTTTATCAAAAATTGCTGTAGGCAAAGCTAGAGTACAGCAAGCATTAGGTACATCGACAATCCCGCTAATTCTACCTTCGACGGGGGCGCAACTAAGCAAAAGATATGCCTGTTCTCCTGTAAAGCCAAATTTCTTGAGGTAGTTAATAGCATTCAAACAGGCGTTACGATAGGAAACATGAGCATCTAAATAATACTGCTCGCCGCTAAACTCATCAACCGAAATACCCTCGAAGATTAAATATTCCGAATAATGGGGTTCAACAGGACCTGGCTTAAAGATGGGATTAACCATCGCGTATTTCTCCACACCCCCTTTGATAATATCTACGTGGAGGTCAATATAGCCCGACATTTCGATCGCCCCACAGAAAGAGATTTCTCCATCTCCTTGAGAAAAGTGAATATCCCCCATGGATAGGTTTGCCCCATCTACATATACAGGAAAGTATATTTTTGAACCTTTAGACAAGTTTTTAATGTCACAGTTGCCACCGTGTTCCCTTGGCGGTACTGTACGTGCCGCTTCAGCAGCAATGCGATCGAATTCCGCACCAGAGAGAGTTCCCAACACCGCCTGTTCGGGGTTAGGCAGGGCAGCCAAATCAGGTATTTCTGGTTTCCAAGGGGGACCACCTTTGGCTACCAAGGCTCTTTCTCGTTTATTCCATGTCTGCAATAATTCCATCGATGGGGCGCAACCGATTAAGCCAGGGTGGGTAATACCTGCAAAGCGCACCCCAGGAATATGACGCGAACTGGTATATATTCCCTGAATATCCCAACAGGCTTTTGCCGCTTTCGGATAATGATCCGTTAAAAAACCACCGCCATTTTCACGGGAGAATATACCAGTAAAACCCCACTCATCTCCAGGCAAAGTACCGATATCTAGCAAGTCTACAACTAAGATATCTCCTGGTTTAGCACCTTCTACCCTAATTGGACCACTAAGCATATGGACTTTTCTTAGATCCACTTTCTCTATGTCGCTGGGGTCATCGTTATTGCTAATTTGTCCGTCTGTCCAGTCTTTACATTCAATACGGAAGACATCACCAGGCTTAACAGAAACCACCGCAGGGATATCAGGATGCCAACGATTATGACCAGGGACATCCTGCTTTGCCATTGGTTTGGTCAAATCAATTTTGAAAAGAGTTTCTGGCATTTTATTCTGCTCTTTACTAATAAGGGTGTAGGAGAGTTAATTTGGCAAATGCGATTTTCTCAATCGAGGATTGCAGTCAATAACTGTAGGACTTTTTAGCAATCTTGCAATACTTTGCAGTCAAACAATTCCGTGGAAAAGAGAAATCATTTGAATGTTTAAAACTAACTTATTTACGCATATTCTACTATTTACAGAATATTAAAAGTAACAATAGCTACAAAATATTTTTTCTCTACACTTTGACAATTAAACATACAAGCAAATGACATTTATCTTGGATTTAATCCAGATAAGATTAATTTAAGTGAAAAATAGTTAAAAACTGCTCACTATTTAATTGATAAATCTCTAAGATGCTTAGTTATATTATTAACTTTTTATAAGAACTGCTCTTAAAATTGCCAAAATCAGCATTGATTGATTTAGCTACTTCTGAAAATTGAAGCAGCCAAAGAAAAACGGTTGTTTTGTATCCTAAATTACAAAACAAATAGGAAGACAAGTTTATTCTTCAGTAAAGCAAAAACCGAAAATCTGTAAGTCCCGATGCTTTATGTCCGATCTTTATAAGCTAAATATAAGCTAACAAAGCAGCTATTCTTCCATTTGCTTCAGCAATTAAATTTATTTGTTGCAACTATTTTCAATTTCATTCAGCAGAAACAGAAACACATGAACAAAAAGTATCAACTTCCCACTTTTGGCGGTTTAGGTCGTCGTAAATTTCTTCAATATAGCTCATTGGCTGTAGGTACTAGTATCTTAGCCGCCTGTACAGGTGGTGGGACTTCTAGCACAGGAGACGAAGACTTAGGAGAAAATCCAATCAAAGTGGGAGTAATGTACTCGACTACTGGTACAATCGCCATTGTGGAAAAATCTCTTCAAGATGCTACGTTTCTAGCTTTGGAACAGATCAATACCAATACGGGTCCTTGGGAAGGTAAGGGAGAAGGCATTGAAGGCAGAAAAATCCAGAAAGTGGTGGTCAACCCAAACTCTGATTGGGATTTGTACAATCAGATGTCAAAACGTTTGATTGACGAAGATAAAGTAGTATGTATTCTTGGATGTTATACATCTGCCAGTCGTAAGTCAGTCCTGCCAGTATTTGAAGAAAAGGATTCGATTCTTTATTATCCTGTTTATTACGAAGGCAACGAATGTAGCTCCAACGTTTTCTATACGGGGGCTGCACCAAATCAACAAATTACCGATTCAATTCCTTATTGTAAAGATAATTTTGGACCAAAAGGATTCTTTGTCGGCTCAGACTATATTTATCCCAAAGAAAGTAACCGTATTGCCAAAGCCGAATTAAAAAAAGCTGGCGGACAAGTTGTCGGTGATGAATATTCTCCCCTCGGAACCACAGAATTTATCACTATTATTAATAAAATTAAGCAAGCCAAACCAGACTTTGTGCTGAGTAACTTAGTTGGAGATAGTATCCCCGCTTTCTACCGTCAGTATAAAGATGCAGGTATTACTGCCGACCAGATCCCAATCATGGCTTATCCCACCACCGAAGAGGAAATCCAGGCGATGGGTGCCGAATATGCCCAAGATCACTATACTAGCTTCAACTATTTTCAAACCGTAGACACCCCAGAAAACACGGCTTTTGTGGAGCAGTTTAAAGCGAAATTTGGCGATAATCGCGTCACTAATGGCGTAATGGAAGCGGCGTATATTCAGACCTTCTTTATGGCACAAGCTATGGCAGACATACTTAAAAAAGGAGGAGAAATAAATACTGAAACTCTTCGAGAAGCTACACGCGGACAGACGTTTGCTGCACCTCAAGGACAAGTAAAAGTAGATCCTGATAACTATCATTCTTACTTGTATTCGCGCATTGGCAAATGGAATGCTGAGGGACAAGCTGATATTGTCTTTTCTACCCCCGCAGCGGTCAAACCCATACCTTGGAGTCAAGTTCTTTATAAAGGTCGTGAGTGCGTTCATCCAACTCCTGACGATCGCAGTAACTCTAATAAAGAGACAGGCAAGGATTTAGAGGTTCAGTATTTGGAGAAAACCTAAAATCGTTGATAGTTTGATGATTTGAACTATTAATGCTTTGGTGCGTAAGTAATAAGTAGTGAGTAATAAGTAATAAGAATGTACGCATATTTAGTTCCGCTTTATTATTTGGCGCAGGAAGCCGTGACCCAAGAACCAACTGAAGCTTTTAGCTTGGTTGCTTTAGGCAATCAGCTAGTTAATGGGATTGGTGTTGTCGGAATTCTCTTGCTGACTGGGTTGGGTTTGGCAATTACCTTTGGGGTGATGCGGATCATTAACCTGGCACACGGTGAATTCATCATGTTGGGGGCTTATGTCACTTTTTTGATGCAGGATGTCTTTGGTATGGATTTACTGCTGACAATTCCCTTCTCTTTTCTAATTACAGGGGCGATTGGGGCATTGGTAGAGCTTACTATTATTAGGCGATTATATGGTCGTCCTTTAGAAACGCTGCTGGCAACCTGGGGATTGAGTATTGTCTTGCAGGGGATAATTAAGCTGATTTTTACGGCACAGCTCAAGTATGTTAAATCTCCGCCCTATATATCTGGTAATTTAACTCTATTAAAAGATGCTCAAGGTTCCCCCGCGATCGCTATTTCCTATTATCGTCTGTTTATTGTAGCTGTGGCGATCGCTTTACTAATTTTGACAGGCTATTTGCTCAATAAAACCGATCTAGGTCGGCAGGTAAGGGCAGTAACTCAAAACCGAGAAATGTCCAAGTGTCTGGGAGTAAATACTAGCTTGGTAGACATGGTGACTTTTGCCTATGGTTGTGGTCTAGCGGGTATAGCAGGTACGGTAATTTCTTCTCTGAAAAGTGTTTCTCCACCCATGGGGCAAGATTACTTAATCGATGCCTGGATGACGGTGGTAACAGGAGGAGTAGATAAATTATTTGGTATTTTAGCTGGTGCTTTTTTGATTGGAGAATCTAGTTCGGGTATTGCCTATCTCCTAAACGATCCTACTGCTAGGGTAATCGTTTTAGCTGCGGTAATTATTTTGATCCGTTATAAGCCAGAAGGTTTATTTACCGTTCAAAAACGCGGGTAATTTAATTGACAACATTTGTTGTCCTGATCCTTTATCCCTATTCTTTTAGAAAATCAACAATTGGTATTGCAACGCGATCGCGCACTCCCACAAAGTTAGCCATTGTTACGGCGATTAGCTTTCTAATCATGGCGATATTACCCTTATTCATGGGTGAATTTCAAACATCTTTACTATCTAAGCTATTGCTATTTGGTGCATTAGCTGTCTCTCTAGACTTGGTCTGGGGATTTACAGGGATTCTCAGTTTTGCCCACGGGGTATTTTTTACTCTGGGTGGTTATGCCATGGCATACTACCTCAAGCTAAATTTATCAGCAGCCAATAATACCTACGGGGGAAATTTACCTGATTTTATGGTGTGGAATGGCTTAGAAGAATTACCTTGGTTCATTGCACCTTTAAAATATTTTCCGATAGCTGCCCTTGCCATGGTCTTAGTCCCTGCGGCATTTGCTTATCTAATCGGCTGGTTTATCTTTCGCTCTAAGGTCAGTGGGGTCTATATTACAATTATTACCCTAGCTATATCCTCGGCTTTAACTACCTTTTTTATCAGTCAACAGGCATATACAGGGGGAACAAACGGCATTACTGATGTATCCAAACTGAGTATTTTTGGCACGGATATTCCGCCAAATGGTATTTATTGGATGATTTTGCTGTTTACTACCTTTGTTTTAGTGGGTAGCTGGTGGCTTACCCAGTCTAACTTTGGTTTAATCTTGCGCTCAATTAAAGAAAACGAGAATCGGATTTCTTATTTGGGCTATGACGTAGCTAGCTTCAAGATCTTTATCTGGACACTTTCGGCTGGTATTGCTGGTATCGCTGGGGGTTTATTTGTCCCCCTCAATCGCTTTATCTCTCCTGTATATCTAGCAGTGGCTTTTGGCACCCAGGTAGTTATTTGGGTAGCTATCGGTGGCAGGGGTACTTTAGTTGGACCTTTAATTGCGGCAATCTTATTAGGTCAAATTCAAAATTCTGCCGAACAAGTTACTCAAGACTGGCAACTATTTGTCGGGATACTGTTATTAGTTGTAGTGCTATTTATTCCTGATGGATTGGTAGGCTCCGTTACAAAATTGTTCAACAAGAAGAGAGTATAACGTAAATAGTTATTAATTTAATATCTTAATGCTTGAACAGGCAAACCGCTAATAATAAACTAATTATGCAACCCATCTTATCAGTCAAAAACTTACAGGTAGTCTTCTCTGGTTTTAAAGCCTTAAAAGGCGTAGATCTAGAAGTAGGCGATCGCGAAATAGTAACGATCATTGGTCCAAATGGCGCAGGTAAAAGTACTCTCTTAGATGCGATCGTTTGTAAATCTCCAGTAGCAGCAGGAAATGTTTATTTTCAAGGCAAAGACATCACCAATAAAAATCCCTCTAATATTGCCAGAATGGGTATTGGGCGCAAGTTCCAAAATCCTAATGTTTACAATGAATTAACCGTATTTGAAAATATTTTACTGGCACTAAAAGGCTCTCACGGCATATTTAATTCTATTACAGCCAAGCTAACTAAAACTAAGAAAGACAAAATAATCGACGTACTAGATCGCATTGGCTTATTAAACCAGGCTTCAACTATTGTTGATTCTTTATCTCACGGTCAAAAACAGTGGGTAGAAATTGGCATGGTAATCGCCCAAGACCCTACTCTAGTATTATTAGACGAACCCACCGCAGGTATGACTCCCGAAGAAACCCATGCAACAGGGGAAATCATTAAAACTTTGGCACAAAATCATGCCGTAGTTGCGATCGAACACGATATGGAATTTGTTAAACAAATCGCCGAGAGAATTATCGTACTGCACCAGGGAGAAAAGTTAGCTGAAGGTTCGGTACAGGAAATTCAAAACAATTCAAAAGTAATCGAAGTCTATCTAGGAAGAGAAAAAATCGATGTCGCTGCTTGAACTTAATAATCTCACCGCTGGCTATGGACAAACCCCTGTGTTGTTCAATGTTGATATGACAATTAATAAAGGGGATATGGTCGGTCTCTTAGGACGTAATGGTGTGGGGAAAACTACGCTTTTACGCAGTATTATTGGCTTAAATAAATTAACTAAAGGCAGCCTTTCTTTTGATAATAAAGATATTACTAAAGCACCTACCTACAAGCGATCGCGTTACGGTATTGCCTACATTCCCCAGGGTAGAGAAATTATTCCCTATCTTTCTGTGTTAGATAACCTTAAGTTGGGCTTTAGTGCCAGTGGCAAAAGCAGCAAAAGAATCCCTTCCGAGATCTTTGAATTCTTCCCGATGCTAAAAGAGCATTTACCCCGCCAGGGAGGCTTACTTAGTGGCGGACAGCAACAGCAGTTAGCAATTGCCAGAGGCTTGATGTGCAATCCAAAAATTATGCTGCTAGATGAACCCACCGAAGGAATTCAGCCATCTATTGTCCAAGAAATTGAGGACACCTTAAGAAGAATCAACCGCGAAAAAGGTATTACGGTAATTGTTGTCGAACAGAAAATTGACTTTATCCGCCAGCTTGCACAAAGATTTTTTATTATGGACAAAGGTGCGATCGTTGCTAGAGGAACAACCCCTGAATTGACGGATTCTTTAGTGCATCAATATCTTACTGTTTAATGATAGTCAACTTGAAAGAGATGCTTTTAATAGAAGGCGATCGCCTTACCATAAAGATAGTTGCCCAGGACTAACTGAATTATACTTACTCCTATGTAAATTCAAATTATAAGCAGCACAGACAGACAGCAGATTAGGTATTAGAAAGTTAGATGTCGTACTACTTATTCATTCATATTTTTATAAGTAGCCACAGAAGAAGGTGAAATTCGATTGAGATAGCGGAAAATCCAATATTTCAATACCGTATCTAAAATCACAGGAAAGGTAGCAATAAAGAGAAAATTAAAATCGCGGTTTTCTGGTAGACCCAAATGACGAGCAATACCTTCGAGGATGATTTCCCAGCCATGGGGAGAATGATACCCTACAAACATATCTGTGAGCAAAATAATTAAGAAAGCTTTAGCACTGTCACTTAAGCCATAAGCGATTTCGTCTAGAAATGACTTGATGATTTGAATTTCTCGTTTGCAAAAATAGATAATACCTGCAAAAGTAAGTAGAGAAAAAAGGTCAGCAAAAACATTGCCAATTGCATTGATTCCTCGTTCGCGATATTCTTCTGATAATTCCTCTGCTTTGAGTTTGATCTCGGTTTCTTCGTCCTCCTGAGAAAGAGTTGGCATCAAACCAATCATGGTTTTGAAGTGAAGCGTTTCTTCATAGCGATGCAGCTCCTCAAAAGCTTCCTCTTCCATATCTTGATTAATAAAGAGAACTTGCTGGGGATGTTCGTCAACATATTTTCGCACTAGAGGAGTAATCAAAATGCTTTTGGTTACTTGATGAGTTAACAGCGGTACAATAATTAGAATTAGTAAAAAGCGGATTGAAACGGCTGTTTTATTACGGCTTCTACGAAATTTTCTAATTACTTCTTCTTCGGTATCTTCTGCTTGAGGATCTATCTCTCGTTTAATTCGATTGAGAGTTCGCATAAACGAACGAGGTAGCACACTGGTTTTATCAGTGATGGTTTCTGTACCAGGCTCTTTGCCATTTTTTTCTGGAATTGACTTATTTAGAGCAACAGAACGATTATTGCCAATAATTAACGGATCGCGTCGTTGATTCTTTTCTAAACGACGAGTCGGGGTAATTTCTATATCTGGAGCGACAGAATTATTATATTTGTCAATTACAGCATCGATAAAAGCCAATTTTTCAACTACAGTTAGTTCGCGAATCTCATCAAAACCATTGGCGTAGCGGACGATGCTTTGACTAGAATCATTAGGTTGGATGGTAGAAAAAATCAATAAACCGCGACTAAGTTTAAATTCAGCTAACCTGGCATTAATCGTATTGAGATAGTTTTTGACATCTCCCGTAAATACCTTAATAACGCTAGAGGAATACTCAACCGAATTAGCCGATACTATTTGCCCTGCAAAATGATCGTCTTCGATTGCTTTAATTTTGACTGCGGCGCGATAGGCGGCATCCAAAGCCCGTTCAGGAGTAGCAGACAACCAGCGTCTACCTAAATTAAAAATATCTTGAAGTTTCATTAATTTATCAGCACCATTAACAATCGAATCAATAGCTTTAATCGATGCTAGAGAGGATAATTCTATTATCCTTATGATACTGAAGTATAAGGCTTATCTTTGAAGATTGACCAAATAATATAAGGGGGTCAAGCAGTAAATCTGCAAGAAACCCCCATGTAGTTAGGATAATAAGTAATTAGCCGATTGATAGTAGTAGCTAAAAGTACTATCTTGAGTTGCAGAATTAAAGTGTTAAATAAGACAACTCCCGCCTGGGCTACGGGGTTAAGCACGTCGTAAGTTTCTCCCTCAAAAGTGTAATTGGCGAGATTTTTCTGGACGAAGTTTTTTTCCTTTTCATCAGTAGTGTAAAAATGACCACCTCTTGTAGGATTGAAAAATCGATATACTTTAGTTTCATTACTTTTAACTGTACTTACAGCTAGATTCGCTACCAGAATATGTGATATCACCTGCACCCAGAGAAAGATCTTTCCCCCAAAGTCAGCAATTGTTTTACCACCAAGTATTAGGGTTCCAGTCGTCTTGTCATAAGCCAAGGCTTTACTAGCAGCAGCTTGATCGCCTGAGATGATCATTTTATCTTCGCCAGGCTGGAAATCCATAGCTTGCAGCAGCATGTCACAATCAGATTTCCCAGTTAGATCGAAATTAATAGTGTCCTTTCCTAAGCCAGTGGTGATAACATCACCAGTGCCAATAGTTAGAACATCATTGCCATCGCCTGCATCAATTTTGTTACATCCTCCCATATCCCTGATGGTGTCATTGCCAGCAGCCACCAACGATGCTGTCATCTCCTAAAGCTCCCTGAATCCGATCATCGCCAGCGTTACCCATCAGGGTATCATTGCCAGCACCACCCATCAGAGTGTCATTCAAGTTGCCACTGGTAATTGCTACCCCCGTGTCACCACTTTCTACTTCGGCAAACACTCTTTGATCTTCACGACTCGCAAAATTTAAACTGTCACCAGACAAGTTCAATTCATTTGGCACAAGTTCAGTTGATAAATCAACATATTCAGCTCTGATACTATTTGGCATTATATCTCCTCATTTTTTAGAACATAAACATAGATGCTTCATGGTCAATACTTAATAATTTTCAGGGCAAATTTATTGATAATAAACTTACAGATAATTAAGTATTTTTAACTAAAAATGCCGACTAATCAGTCAAATTAGTCGTTTTAAAAAAGCTTCTTACTCTCTATTTTGTCCTTACTTATTAAAATGTCAACTAGATTAATTTAAGTTACTAAAGTAGCTCTTAAGTTGATTGCAAAGTTAAATCAAAGTTTAAAAAATCCTGAATCGGATATTAATATATTAATCGTCAAACATATTTAAAAGGGAGTTATATATATGTATGTTGCCATTTTATACACTAAAAATGATAATCAATGTCTAGTAAATCTAAAAATAAATATTAAATAGCTTGCCTGCAATCACGTAAGTAAAATCTTTGCACTTAAGTAAAAACATCTATTTAAAAAGCAAAAGTATAGTGTATTTAAAAACTGCTTTTAATTTAAACTATTGAATATAGGATATTGAGATTGTTAAAAAGCGATTGATTAATTTAACAATAAGTACAATCTACTAAGTAAAATCTCAAGGTATGATTGTCTTATGAAAATGCTTTTTTGCTTTGTTTGACAGAAAAATTAATACTTATGATTACCCCCAAAAAAATACATTTGGACAATAAATATGACAATTCATCCCGGTGGATTTCTGGAACATCGCGCACGGGTAAATCCTCTCGTTTAGTTGACGAATTCTCTGGTTGGGTAAGAAAACAGCTTTTGCAACCGAAGATTAAAGCTTTGCCCCAAAACCTAGCTTCAACAGTTTTAGTCTTTGCTGCCAACAATCAAAATCGTCGTGAATTAAGCGATCGCCTGGTCTTAGCCGTGGATGGTACTTATCCAGTAATTTGTAAGACTCCTGTAGGTTTTATCACCGATGAAGTAATGCTATTTTTCCCCTTGATTTTTGAAGAATTAAGCCTCAAAGCACAATTTCCCCTCAGACTGCGCCCCGAAACCGAACAGGAATTAGCGACCCAGTTATGGCGTAATGAACCCGACTGGCAGGATTTGTGCGAATTGGACAATGAATATCGTTTGGTGCGTCAAACCCTCGATCTAATGCAGTTGGCGGGGGCAAGCGGGGTACCGACAGAAGATATTTCTGTGATGCTGCATCAAGGGATGACGGGGATGAGTCTTAGCAATGGCCAAGGTCAGCTTTATCAGAGAATGGGAGAATTGCTATTATCGTGGCGCAGTTGGTGTTTAGACCGTGGGTTGCTTACCTATGGTCTGATCTATGAACTTTACTGGCGTTTTCTGCTGCCTAATGCCAAATATCAACAACACCTCAAAAACCGCTATCAGGCAGTATTTGCCGATGATCTGGATGACTATCCTGCGATCGCCCGTAATTTATTTACCGTGATGTTAGATCTGGGGGTATCCGCTGTATTTACTTATAATCCTGATGGCAAAATTCGTTTAGGTCTTAATGCCGATCCTGATTATATGGAAGGTTTAGCGGCTCGTTGTCAAGCGGAAAAATTAAACGTCACCACCAACAATTTGGCAGTTGAATTTGCCGATACGGCAGTTGATTTAGTTACCGAACAGGCTTATTTAGTTACAGCTCCAGATAATATTCAATCATTACAGACTATCTCTCGTGCCGAACTGCTTCGCCAGACTGCCGAGATTATCATTCAAGCCGTCCAGCAACAGCAGATTAGTCCCACACAAATTGCGATCGTTGCCCCTGGTTTAGATGAAATTGCTCGCTACAGTTTAATTGAAATTCTGGCTGCCAAAAATATTCCTGTCATTCCTTTGAACGAACAGCGTCCAATTATTAGCTCTCCTCTAGTTAGAAGCTTACTCACTTTGCTTGGGTTAGTCTATCCTGATTTAGGTCGCCTGGTGGATCGAGATTCGATCGCGGAAATGCTGACGATGTTTAGCCAAACTCAGATCGATCCTGTGCGAGCAGGGTTAATTGCGGACTACTGCTATCAATATCGTCCCGAGCATCCTTGTTTATCTCCTGTCGAAACTTTTCCCCGTTGGGATCGCTTAGGCTATCAAGCAACCACTGCCTATCAAAAAATCGTCCAGTGGATCGAAGCCAACAAAGTTAGGCAACAGGAACAAAGTTTTCTAACTCCTACTGTATTATTATCTGAAGCGATTG
>CAVRWR010000091.1:0-9623 GCA_963724445.1 uncultured cyanobacterium
CCAAAAAAGAATATGAATCTTATTTAACCGAATCTTATATTAATAATTCTAGTAACCCTGCTTTGCCGATAAATATCCTGCGTTCTTTAGATAGGGATCGGTTTAACACGATTGAAGAATAAAAGTTGAATCAAATACGATAGTTGTTGAGAAGGCGATCCTAAGAATTTATCCCAAAACTTTTCCCATTTTTTTTGGGAAAATAGAAAGCTAAGAAGCATTAGTAGTATTAAAAAAGGAAATACCACAACAACAGCTAAAATGCCTAAAAGCAAGTTGTTTTTTATTTTTTCCATCCTATTATCTCGATGTATCTGTAGCAATAATTGATTGAAAAACAGTACATTGTTGAACACTACTTTGAAAACAAGCTCAGAGATTATTTGGCAACAATTGACTGGAGCAATACCTGATATTTGTTTGCAATACCTTGAACAGTGCTTTCATCAAACAGATGGTAATCTTAGCCAATAATTAACTTCGGAGTTGATTTTTTTTACTTAAATACGATCAAAAATATTTATAAAAATTATCCTGAAAATAGTAAGAATTCAGGTCTAAAAGAGGGGAATGAGAGAAGACATTGCTAAGTCACAAGAATAGGCAGAGATGGCTTCACGGAAAAAAGCGATCGCAGAACGAGATTGAAAGCGACAAGTTTGAATGACACTGAGTAGATTAGCAGTTTGCTTAAATCGTTCCATTGAACGAGAGCCACCAGAAACTTTCCGCTTGGTTACAGCCAATCGCAATGAACGTTCAGCGAGATTCTTATCAGGCTCCACGTAGGGGTCTTCAAGAAAGTACCACCATTGGTCTGCTTTATCTCGTAACGATTTGAGCAACAAACCTGCGGCATACCCGACTGTACTGAGCCAAGTTGGCAAAGCTTGATTCAATCGGACTTTGAAATCAACAGCCCACTGGAAATAAGTAACCAAATCTCCCTCTTCTCGCCACCGCCGATGCTGCTTAAAAGCTTCATTAATTAATTCAATAAATACTGTGGCGACAGCAGCATTATTATTTTTACCAGGGAGTCCCGACACCTTCTTGAAATGTCGCAGCAAATGAGCCTGACACTACATGCGGCTAAAGCCTTTGTGTTGTGCTTTGACGTGGCAACCATTATAAACACTAAAATCATCAGAACTTAACACTCCAGCAAATTCTGTGCCCAACATTGTTTCTAATTCAACTCGCCCACGAGTGTCGGCAGCATGAAATAAACAAAATCCTTTTCCACTGGCTGTCCACAACCATTCTTTCACTCCCATCACGCACCAAGGAGTCTCATCCACATGTACATTTGGTCTGTGTGTTGCCCATGCCCATAAATCATCTAGAGCTGGTACTATTGCCTCAGCTACTCGTTGGTTTGTTTTCTGAAGTGTTCCAGTCCCGAGCTCAATTTCACCTAATTCCCACACTAATTCTTGTTGCTTTTCATAGGATAAATGCCCATAGTTCCCCAACCATACTAATAGTGCTTGGAGATTAATGTTCATGTCTTGCCCTGGCACTATTCCCTCTGGTAATGAACCTCGAACTATTCCACCACATTCTAGGCATTTACACGATTGAGTTTGGTACTCTACGACCTCAATTGGTTTAGCTACTAGACAAGCTACCTGTTGTGTTTGATGGCTAATTGCTTCACTTAATTCTCTACTTCCACACCACTGACATATTTCTGGCTGGCTGATTTCATATCGGTCTACCCTGGCAAATCCTTTCCGTGTTGTCCCTTGATGCCCTGGTTGTCCACCTGGTTTCTTTTTCCGTTCTTCTTTTCCTTGGACGGGAGCTGTTTCGGATTTCTGAATTAGATCCAGAGATGGCGGTTGCGAGGATGTTTCACTGGTAATTCGACTTTTACCAGTCGCAATCGCTAATTTCTCTTGCAACTCCTGGATAATTTTTTGCAGCCCCAGCACCAATTCGACTAGTTCAGCTTGGCTTAACTGTTCGATTTCGGTTTTTTCCTGCTGTATATTAGCTGTGGGCTTTTTCATGTGTCCACTTTACCAGGTTTCCCACTCTCTAGCATTTTTCACCCGAATCCTTACCAACAAGATAATTTCGGGAAGAAAATGTCGCCATTTAAATGGTTATTGAGAATTCATTCATGTTGAGCTTGAGACAGTAATCAAATATTACTACATTAAAGCTACATTTTCTTGCAACACTACCAGTATCAGCTTCAATTCCCTACTTTTCGCATAATAACAGGACTTTTTGCCGCTCGCCAGAAACTACCTCAACTCGGTCGAAATATTTGGCGAGTATTTGTTGGAAATTTTCTAGGCTATACCAGGAATGCCAGTCCGACCAAAATGGCTTTACCTCCTTTGTTTGGGGAGAATAAAACTCGACCAACAGCCAACGTTGAGCAAAAGCAGCAACGGTCGCAACAGTTTGCTCTAAATTGAGATACTGCTCGAATACTAGCTGGTGAACTAAACCCAAAGCTAGTACTAGTTCGCACCTAAAACGTTTTAAGGCTGGGGTGACTATCTGGTTGCAAACTCCATGTCCAGGGGAAGGATCTCTAATATTCATCACCACAGGAAAAATTGATAAATCATTCCGCACCGCATTTTGATAACAGTGGGTGACTTTTGCCTCGTCTCGATCTACAGCCACCACAACACTACCCAAACTGGCGGCTAACTGAGAATAGTGACCGCGATCGCATCCTAAATCTAAAACAGTCTGGGGTTGCAAATCCGACAGAATTTGACGCACGGTATTTTGTTTAACGTTATCTTCTGGGGCAGATGTTTTGTCCAGTGCTGGAGTGGCATTGATAAGGGGAATCTGTTCTACTTCACGCCATAGCTGCTTGACTAAGTCTGCACCTTCGAGTTTGCGGGAGAATAGTCTTTTCGTCTTAGAAGCAATTTTATTTGACCATTGGGGAGAAAGCTTAACCGCCATTAAAGTCCCACAGTCCACCATTACCTCATGATCGTAGTCCATAAACAGCCAACGAGCTAAATTACCCCGTCCTTGAGCCATAATTGTCAATGGAGTAATAAAGTAGTCCCGAAAATCTGACTGATAGCGAGTCCAAACGCGATCGCCCTGAATATCGGCAAGTTCGATTGAACCAAAATCGACAAATACTGGCTGACAACCATCAAACATCATATCGAAGGTACTAACATCAGCTAAAGTCAGGTCGTCTTTTGCTAGTTCTAACATCAATTTAGTGACCAACCAAGCGCAATCTCTCAGCATTGCAGGACACCACTCGTGGGCATAGGAAACATACGGGATAGGATGATGTTTGAGTATCAATGGATAGTCAGGTAAAGTCCATTCGGTCAACTCCGTCGCCACCAATAACTTTTGCTCGATCGCCCTTTGTGCCGTGCCTTTGGCAAACAAACCTCGATAAAAACCAACTTTTTGGGGACTAATTCCCCGATATAGTTCTTCCCTCCACCAAAATACCCTAGCATTGCGATCGCAAAATGAAGTGGGATGAAAATTTATCTCCTCTACGGGTATGGATTTAGAACCCATCGATACTCCTCAACTGATATTTTTGGTACACAATAGTAAAACTCGGTTATTTGCTAAATGTCCTACGGTAGTTACTTCCTCGAACTCGGTTTCTAGACTGGTAATAAAATTGTTTAGGGTATACCAATCGAACCTAGATGCTAGGTCTTGCGACCATTCGAACCTATAGGGGGGATCTCTAGGGATAAATTCGACTAAAACGCGATCGCTTAAAACTGCCAATCTTTCAACAATGGTGTCAAAGGTGAGATATTGCTTGAATACCAGCCGATCTAATAAATCTATCGCCAAAACTAGTTCGCATTTCAAGCGATCGCCAGCGGGAGAAAACCATCTATTGGCTAAGTCGCAGCTAGGGGAAACAAAGTTTAGTAATAAAGGTAAAATGGCTAATTGTTTAGCTTTGGCATCACGATAAAGTTTTCTGACTCTGGCTGATTCTGAACTCAAAAAAACTACTTGGCTACCTTGGTTAGCTGCTATGGGGGCAAAGGGTTGGTAGTTATAGTTATCAATTTCTAGTACCGAACTAGGATTGAGATCGCTTAAAATAGTAGCAATGAGTTCTTGGTATCCCTCGATATCGACTTGTTTTTCGTCGATCCAGTCAATAGCTATCTGGGATTCAATGGGTTCTATTAACTTAATATTGACTATCTCTTGACGGATTTCGGCAATAAACTGGTAGCGGGACTGACTCGATCGATTTAGATTAGCCTGAGATTTAATTAAGCTGCGAATTTGCTTTAGTTGGGGAATAAGAACAGCAGGAATTTGCTGTTTTATAGTTGATTTAACTCTGTTAATTAAAGATCGAACCTTAGCCAAATTTGAGGGCGACTGAATTAGTAGAGCTTCTAGATCGTCATTAAGAATGCCCTGTTCGTAATCATGGAGTAACCATCTAGCAATCCTTCCCTTGCCTTCTGCCATTAACTTGAGGGGGTTGAGGAAAAAATGACAAAACTGTTCGTAGGGCGACCACAACCAGTATGAACTATCGGGCGATCGCGATTCAATCGAACCAAAATCAATAAATAAAGGCTGGCAGCCATCGAAAAGAATGTTTAACGGATGAGCATCACCAGTCGTCAAATCGTAACGTTCTAATTCTAGGCAAAAATCTAAATGGAGTAAAGCTGCATCTTTAAGCATCAAATCGCACCATTCCCAAGGATAGGAGACAAAAGGTAGCTGACGGTGCTTGAGAACAAACTGATAGTTTTCAATAACTAAAGAAGTCAATTCAGTTTCGATCAACAACTTTTTAGCGACTAATTCTTCAACAATACCTTGCTCCAAAATGTCCCGATATAGTTCGCCTACCTGGGGTTGCACACCACGATATAAGTCTCCATTCCACTTAAATAATTTGGCGTTGTAGTCATTAAAAGATAAACCATGCACCGCCAATTCTGTCGCATCGATCGCTGAATGTTTATTGTTCATCGACTAACCATTGGTGATCCTTGAGACACAATACCCAATCGCGATCGGGCAGTTTCCCCGTACCATAAATATCATCAGTTTCTATATCAAAACAGGCAGCATATTGGATATAGTCTGCCATGACACCAGCTTTTAGCAAAGACAAATTGAGATAGCACCTGCCAGGAGTAAAGTTAATTGGTTCAGTCAGACAGGTAATCTTGCCTTCAGGGGGTAAGTTCGGTAAGCTTCCTACCGTTTCGCTGTGGAGAGAAATCATGCCAATATCCTTTTGATCATCGTAGATCGTGGCAGAAAACTGTGGTCGAACCAGAGGGCGATCGCTTTTATAGTAAATCGTTACTTTCAAAGGACTATTAGGGCGAATGATATCTTTGCCGTTGGCATCTTCTACCTTGACCCCAGTTAACATCGCACTACCATCTCCAGAGCGATCGCTACGTTCTTCTAAAGAGTTAGCATCAGACATCATCAATGATTTGACCGACTGCATATATAAATCGATCGCTCCTGAAGTGACTCCCTGATATTTTATTTGTCCACCATCTAATAAATAGGCTTTTTGACATAAAGCCCGCACTGTAGTCATATTATGGCTGACAAATAATACCGTTCGTCCTTCTTTGGTTGCTACATCCCCCATCTTGCCTAAACATTTCTTTTGAAAGGCAGCATCTCCTACTGCTAAAACCTCATCCACAATTAAAATTTCTGGCTCTAAATGAGCAGCTACCGCAAAAGCTAAACGCACATACATTCCAGAAGAATAGCGTTTTACAGGAGTGTCGAGAAACTTTTCTACTTCGGAAAACGCCACGATTTCATCAAACTTACGTTTGATTTCCGTTTTACCCATGCCTAATATTGCCCCGTTGAGATAGATGTTCTCTCTCCCCGTCAATTCTCCATGAAAACCAGTCCCCACTTCTAAAAGACTAGCAACTCTACCATCGAGAATAATACGCCCTGTCGTCGGCTCGGTAATACGGCTGAGAATCTTGAGTAAGGTGGACTTTCCCGCGCCATTACGACCAATAAAACCGACAATTTCACCCTGCTTGATTTCAAAAGAAATATCTTTTAAAGCCCAGTATTCTTCGGACGTAACGCTGGTTTGTTTTTTATGAAACGGTAATATTTTTTTGCCTAACGATTTTGTCCCTGCCGTCAAAGACTCTCTTAAAGTTTGTGTCCCTTGCTGCCTATTTTGACCAATGACGTATTTCTTACTTAAATTCTCAACCTGAATGATTGTGTCAGACACCTAGCTCAACCTCCTAAATCACGTCAGCAAAAGTTCGTTCCATTTTGCGAAAATACCAAATACCGCTAACAACCAAGAAAGCTACCAGTGCCATCGACAAAAGAAACCCCGACCAATAAAGCTTGGTATCTCCCCCCAAAATTGCCCAGCGAAAACCATCAATTACTCCTACCATTGGGTTTAGGGAGTAGAGAAAACGCCACTTTTCGGGAACTACGGTACTGCTAAAACCTACTGGAGAGACGTATAGCCCAAACTGAACGATAAACGGCACAATATAGCGAAAATCGCGATACTGCACGTTCAAAGCAGCCAACCACAATCCCCCGCCCATTGCTGCTGCAAAGGCAATGGCGATAAAGAGGGGCAAAGTTAAGATACGCCAGTCAGGTACAAAGTTATACCACACCATTAATGCCAGCATGATTATGCCAGAAATTAGAAAGTCAACAAAACTAACAATTACCGCGCTAGCAGGGACAATTAAACGAGGAAAGTAAACTTTAGAAATAAGATTAGAATTACTCAGCAAGCTGTTGCTACATTCATTTAAAGCATTAGCAAAAAACTGCCAGGGCAGCATGGCTGCAAATACTAAAATAGGATATGGTACTCCTTCTGAGGGTAATTGAGCGATATTACCAAACACTACTGTAAAGACAATCATCGTTAGCAATGGTCTAATCAACGCCCACGCAACACCGATCGCTGTTTGCTTATAGCGGACTAAAATATCGCGCCAAGCTAAAAAATAGAAAAGTTCGCGGTAACGCCAAATGTCTTTCCAATACTGATTTTCCGAGCGACCAGCCTCAATAATTAAACGGTTTTGCAACAGAGGCTTCATAAACAATATTCACTATTAATTATTAATATTTAAATGTTTTATAAATAGGGTTCGGTAATATCAAAGAAAAGAGTTATGTCGTTGAAAACTTTAAAACATAGTAAACTTGTTTTGCTTAATAAATCAAGTTTTTTTTGTTACTGATTACTGGTGAAAATATAAATTGTAAGAACAAATTCGATTAAATTCCAAACAGGTTATCTAGTTTTCCATATATTTGCTCTTTGGCATAGTGTTTTTGAAACGTGAGGCTGGCTGCTGCTGATAATCTTTGGCACAGTTGCTCGTTATCTAGCAAAGCTAATATTTTACTAGCAAATACTTTAGGATAGTCAGTAATATAGGCATTGATATCATTTTCCAACTTTAAGCCAGATGCTCCTACCTGGGTAGTAACAATGGGCAGTCCGTAAGCTAATGCTTCTTGCAGTTTGACTTTCGTACCTGCACCTTTGAGCAATGGACAAATATTTATTTTACTGTGGAGATATACCGCTGATAGATCTTTGATGTAGCCGAGATTAACAACATTTTTAGATAGCTGGCTGGGAATTTGAATTACTCGGTCGATCGAACCCACCAAAGCTAACGTCACATCTGGCTTTTGCTTGACAATATGGGGAAAAATATCTTTTAGGAAAAAATTCATGGCGTTGAGATTAGGACTACGCCCAGTGCCAACAAAAAGTAAATCGTAATTAAATTCTCTGCGATCGTAAGGAGTTTGATTTTTTAGATCGACTGTTTCTTTGAGTAAGTGTGGGATTAAAACTAGCTTATCCTCTGGGAGATAAGAGCTAAGAATATCTATTTCTTGTTGGGAATTGACAATAACGCGATCAAATTTGCTTAAGAGATTAGCCTCTTTGATTAGGTTTTTTTGATAATCAAACTTAAGCTTCTGTAGATAGTCAATATCATTGACAACCAATCGTGCCTGACAACCAAGGTCATGAATATCAATAAATGTCTTTATACTAAAGTATTTCTTGATTTCTACGGCTAAGGCAGCATATTCAAGATAGTTAAGCCAAATATAGTCATAATTGCCTTTGTCAACCAGTTTTTTGACATACCGAACATAGTTAGGAGGAGCAAAATAGTCTGTATCGATAGGTAGTTGTTGACCCAAAATTTTCTGATAATAAAAACTTTTGCTTCGAGAATAAGTAAAGTCTAATAAGCTAGTTGTTTCCTTGATAGTATTGAAAATTATTAAAATAAGGTTGTCATTAGGAAAGCATCTTTTTCTGTCCATTCCACCCTTCCCCTGGTATTTCCGCCAAAACCATCGATCTGTTAAACGTTCCTGGCGATCGCGAAAATAATTTAACATTCCCATTAATCTTTGTTTATCTCCCCCATCTGTGGGCAATGGCGGACGATGTAAATGCAGCAAAACTTTGGAAAGTGAAGACATTCAATTTGTATTTAATATAATTAATGGCTGGCAAAATCAGCGATTGCCTGCTCGTAAACCGATTTGATTTGTGGTGCAATTACTCGACCAGCTAAAGTTTTCTGTGGCATATGCTTGACAAGCCTCTGTGTTGGGTAACTGTCGTTTTTGGGATAGTACTTCTATGATTCCCTGAGCTAATTTATCGACAGAAGTGTCTTCAAATAATAAATCGGGACAAAATGGCTGCAAAATTTCGGGAATTCCACCTACAGGAGTTCCTAATACGGGTGTTCCTGTGGCCAAAGATTCAATGATAATTAGACCAAATCCTTCAAAAGAAATAGTTGGCACAACGGAAAAATTAGCTGCTCGATAGGCAATGGGTAGTTGTTCGTCTGGTAAATAGCCCACCAAACGAACATGATTGGTTAAATTCAATTCTGTTATCTGTGTCTGTAATGTCTCGGCTAAAGCACCCTTTCCCGCAATATATAACAAAACATCTGGATATTGAGTTTTAACACGGGCGATCGCCTGGATTAAATTTTCTAAACCCATTCGTTTTGCTAATCGTCTTACACAAAAAAGAATTGTTCGCTCCTGTTCCCAGCCAAGTTCGGCTCTAGCTTCAGCACGAGAACTAGAGATTTTGAACTGCTCTAAGTCCACCCCCCCAGGTACAATGTGGATGTTTTTAGAGGGTACACCATATTGGTGGTGAAGGATCTTTTTAAAGGCTTGGGAAAGAACAATAAAGCTGCTAGCTCGACGATAAACAATTTGTTCTAGGGTTTTTTTGAGCTTAATGTTCAATACTTTTTGGTTTTCTGCACTACTTTCCAACGCCCAAGGACCATGAAAATGAAACACCAAAGGCAGATTGCCAAGTTGGTTCAAAATTGGAAAAGTATAAAGAGCAAAATGTGCCACTGCTAAATCATATTCTGCCAATTTTAATCGCTTTATTGAATTACGAATTCCCCGCCACCGACTCAAAAGAGGGACTTGCGTCGGAGCAAAGATTTGAATCGGTTGTTGAGTAGTATTTACTATTTGCTCAGAACCAGTAATTAATCCCTGAATATCTACACCAGCCTTTGGCAAATGGCGACTAGAGCCATAGTAATACC
>CAVRWR010000092.1:0-4388 GCA_963724445.1 uncultured cyanobacterium
TTTAAGGGCAATTTCTCGTTTTAACTTACGCTCCGTTTGTTGAGTTAATCCCCCAAAAGCTGGAATAATCTTAAATCGGTCTGAACGCCAAAAAAACATCGTGAAAATAATGGATTCATGTTCCATAATTTTTCTCTCAAAGTAAAAGTGTAAGTAATCAAAATTTTTTGGTTAATTTCCTCAGATAATAATTTTGTCGCAATCAAGTATGAGCCAAAAAGGTGAAAATTTTGTGTAATAATCTGCCAGAGCAGTCTGTTAGTGTGCTGGGACTAGTAGCCTTTAACCTTAAGTTTATGAAAATTCTCCTAGTTTCGCCGAATCAATCCTTACAGAGCAAACTGCATCAGACCTTATTAAGACATAGATTCATTGTCGATCTGGCAACTGATGGAGAGGAAGCCTGGGGTTTATTACAAACTTTTGTTTATGATTTGGTGATTCTAGAGGCGATCGTGCCAGCCGAAACTGGATGGTTTACAATTGTGTCATCGCTTACGCCAGGTGGGCAACCCAGTCCCGATCTTGCTACTTGTGGAAAAGTCTAAGGGAAAGCTTTGTATTGAGGGTTTAAATAGTGGAGCAGACGCTTGTCTAACTAAACCTTTTCTGGAGTCTGAACTCTTAGCCCATATTCACACTCTGTCTAGACGCGTTGTGCATCGTGCCAGTTATCTGCTCAGTTGGGGACCGGTGTCCCTTAACCCAACTGCTTGCTCAGTTACTTGTCACGGTCAACCCTTGAAACTAAACCGCAAGGAGTATCAGCTACTAGAATTATTTCTGAGTCACCCCCGACAAATGTTTCCTCGTCAGGAAATTGGCGATCGTCTGTGGACTTTGGATCGAAGAACTTCCCACTGATGCGACGATTAAAAGTCACATTCGTAGTCTTCGTCGGAAACTAGAACAAGCTGGGATACAAGATATGATTCAAACCCACTATCGTCAAGGGATATTGCCTGAATCCCACCTACGATTTAGTCTCTAAATCTTCCAGTCTGTCCATCGCCAACTTCAGAAGCAATGATGGACAACATTACGGCTAATATCTGGCAGGAATTAATGACCGCCAATGCACGCTTACAACAAGAAATTGAGCAGCGTCGAGAAGTTGAAGCCCAACTTCGACGCTCAGAAACTATGTTACGCAATGCTCAGCGAATAGCCCAAGTTGGCTGTTGGTATCTGGATATCCATACTCGGGAAATCTATTGGACAAAAGAACTTTTTCTCATTCACGGTCTCGATCCAAGGGGGTCACCTCCTAGCCCAGAAGAAATCTTTTCTATGATTCATCCCGACGATCGCCAAATTTATGAAGAAGCCATTCGTACTCCAGCACTCAGAGAGGAGAAGTTTGAAGCTAACTTACGCATTATTCGTGCTGATAACGGAGAAGTTCGTTATATCAATGCTCGGGGTGGTCCTCTTCACGATAGGGAGGGGAAAGTAATTAAGTTAATGGGAACAACCCTAGACTTAACGCGATAGATTATGGATTAATGATAGAACTTTCTCCTACAGGCGATCGCTTCTTGTTGTCTGTCAACGAACATTGGTAATATTCTTTTGTTGCTGATAACAAAGCTGGGTTATTACAATTGTTCAATGAGATTAATTTATAGTAACTGTCAAAAGTATTAGGACATAGTAGAGTCGAATGGCATTCGCCATCAGAAGTCATTTTGTCCTAACAGAAGTGTCTGTAACTATACTTATGAGGATTTTTTATTTTGCATAACTCGAAGGTTTTTGTTTAGTTGCAGAAGAAGTAATAATAATATGAAATTGAAGCGCATTTTCTTAACTTGTTTTTTCAGTGCTTGTTTACTGACAATTAGCTTGAATATTTCCATAACGTCAACAGCACAAGAACCTACTAAAACTGCTAGTGATGTCACTTGGACAGCAGAAAATTCAGACCCCAATGTTTTAGGTTGGATGCAGGGTTCTCCACCACCACTCGATAAAATAATTCGCTTCGACGATAACAGTTTTGCCAAGTTTCCTCAGTGGCGTTGGACGGTATGCAACTTTCAGCAGTTAATGCCCACAAAGCCCGTTAGTCGTAGATTGTCTTCAGTTGCACAGTTGGAAAGTAAAGAAGTACCAAGCATTGACGATGTAACTTTTATTCCGTTAGGTGCTAAGGATTCCATGACCTGGAAGCAATCTTTAGCAGCCAATTTCACGGATGGTATTTTGGTGATGCATCACGGTAAGGTTGTTTACGAAACCTATGCTGGTTGTTTGGCTCCCGTTCAAACGTCATGGAGCGATGTCTATGACTAAATCCTTTGTGGGATTGCTAGGAGAGATGTTAATAGCTGAAGGTCAACTCGATGAAAACAAGTTTGTTCGAGATTACATTCCCGAATTGACAGAAAGCGCCTTTGGTGATGCCACGGTGCGACAGGTTTTGGATATGACAACAGGTTTGGATTATAGCGAGGACTATTCCGATCCCAACGCTGGAGTCTGGCAACACGCAGCAGCAGGTAATCCCCTACCAAAGCCCGCAGACTACACTGGTCCTAGAACCTATTTTGAATTTTTACAAACGGTTCAAAAACAAGGAGAACATGGAGGCAGCTTTGCTTACAAAACCATTAACACTGATGTTTTGGGTTGGTTGATTAGTAAGGTAACAGGTCAACCTGTCACTGAAGTACTCTCGGAAAAAGTATGGAGTAAAATAGGAGCCGATCTGGATGCTTATATGTCGGTGGATTCTATTGGCACGCCGTTTGCTGGGGGTGGTCTGAGTGCTGGTCTGCGGGATATGGCTCGCTTTGGTCAAATGCTTCTTAATGAAGGGATGGTAGGTGATGAAAGGGTTGTACCCGTATCAGTGATTGAGAGTATTCAGGGCGGAGGCGATCGCAATGCTTTTGCCGATGCTGGATACTCTTTACTTGAGGGTTGGAGTTATCGCAGTATGTGGTGGATTACCCATAATGAACATGGTGCATATATGGCTAGAGGCGTACATGGTCAAGCCCTCTATATCGATCCTGAGGCAGATATGGTGATTGTTCGTTTTGCTTCCCATCCTGAAGCAAAAAATGCTGTCATCGATCCGACATCTTTGCCAGCATACGAGGCTGTAGCGGATTATTTAATTGAAATCGATAATTCTTAATAGATTTTTAAGACCGCAAATTTCTCAAAAGCTTATAAAGACAGAATTTCCTATAGACTTTAACATCTTAATATCCTGATAGTTAGCTTTTTCCTTCAAGAGACAAAGAATTAATAATGATGAAAAAATTTACCAGAGGTTTAACTAAAATTCTCTTTAGTCTCACCTCTGTTAGTTTGATGGTAACTATGGGTACTTTAGTTGATTGCATTGCTGCTCGACCCAGTTTTAGTGCCGAAAAAATTGATTTATCCCTTAATAGTCCTTTAGAAGTTTCTTTATCTCTTGATTCTCTCAAAACCTTTGCGGAAACAGGAGAAATAACTGGGGATCTAAAATTATTTACTTTGATTTTAGACGACAAGATGATGGCACAGTTACGTCAAGGACTACAGCGTCGTCTAGATTATGATGTCAGACAAGTTTATAACTTAACCTATTCACCCTTGGGACGAGAAGCTCTCGAACAAATAGGCAAAATAGTTCGTTTCAGTCATCAGCGTAATGGATTTTATGGACTAAGGGCAGCCGTAATTAACGCTGCTGCTAATTCCCAGGGAAAGGGATGGACAATTCTCGATGCGATCGCACAATTTCCCAGCAAAACTATTCAAGTCAACATCCGAGATTTACTACAAATCAAAGATACCTTAATGGTCTATCTAGAATACAATCAGGTATCTTCAAGGTAAACTCAATACACTGCTGAGTCCAGTAGAGTTTCTCAATCGTCCCCAAGAAATTTCTTTTTTAATCGATCGCCTAGAAGAATTGACTGCTAGCAATTCCCAATGGAAAAAGATCCTAAATTTAGAGCAAATTGGTGTGATGGGAGATTCTCTCGGTGGAGCTACTGTTCTTTCCCTGGCTGGAGCGGAGATTGATTATGCTCGTCTGATTGAAACCTGTAACCAAGAAAATGTCATTCTCAATTTTTCTTTATACTTGCAATGTCGCGCCCAATACTTACCTCCAGAAAATTTTAATTTAGGCGACCCTCGCATTAAAGCTGCTCTTGCTGCCCATCCCCTTGCTAGTGGGATTTTTGGCCCAGAAGGCATGGGAGAAATCGATATTCCAATACTAATTACTGCTGGCAGCAATGATTTGGTAGCTCCAGTAGTTACAGAGCAAATTCATCCCTTTGTCTGGGTTGATTCTGAACCAAAATATTTGGCTTTGTTTAAACCAGGTACTCATTTTGCCACCAGCGAATAGAGTTCCGAAGGTGCGGAATCGATTC
>CAVRWR010000093.1:0-5453 GCA_963724445.1 uncultured cyanobacterium
CAACTCAAAATTTGGGCTATTTACTCGGTCAATTGTTACCAGCGGGTAGCGTCGTTTTACTTGAAGGCGAATTAGGAGCGGGTAAAACCACTCTAGTCGGCGGAATCGGTAGGGGTTTGGGTACTAAAGAACCGATTGTCAGTCCGACATTTACTCTAGTCAACGAATATCTTGAAGGTCGTCTGCCTTTGTACCATCTGGATTTATATCGGCTAGAAGGTAAGGAAATTGAGGCGATCGATCCAGAAATTTATTGGGAAGGAGTCAGAAGTTCTGTTTACCAGGATTACGGCGATCAATGGTCGGAACATTTAACTGTGAGCCACCTAGTTTCTAAAACTACAATTAAACTATAGCGAAGCAACAACTCGTCAGCTCATTTTCGAAGACAATTCGCAATTTCAGATTTTCGCTCTCAAAGCTTTACTCGCCCAATATGCTTCTCATTCTCAATTATCTCAACAGTCGTGGATTTTGTTCTACATCTTACCGTTGAGTCGATCCACCAAAGACGATCGGGATCGATTGATTGCTTTATGAAGTCTTTTATATTGCAAAAAAAATCTAATAAGCTAATCCACATTTAACTTGCAATAACAGCATTGCCTTTATTTTTTATCTTTCTCTTCCATTTAATTTGTAATCCTCCTTGATTTAACAGCTTGTCTAAAGTTTTTTCTAACTCTTGAACTGATTTAAATAATCGATGTGCTACATATTCTTTAGTTGAGTGCCATACCAACTCAATTAAGTTGTAGTCAGGACTATATTCTGGTAAATACTCTAAAATAATGTTTGGTAATTTATTTTCTATTTTCTCGATTATTTCTTTCTTTTTATGAAATGAAGCATTATCTAATATGACAATTATTCTCGGTCCATGAATGGTAAAATCTGATTCTTTATTTCCTTGGTTAATCCACTCTTTTTTTACCGATTCATTTAAGTTGCTTATCTTATTATAAAATGTTTCACTTTCTCCTTTCTCAATAAAATAGCAGATTCTTTTTTTGTCACTATATCTCAACCCTCCCATCACATTTACTCGTCCCTTTCTTCTTTGTCCCGTTACTTTTTTCTTCTGACCTTTTTTGCGCCAACTTTTTCTTCTGATTACTCTCATGCTAAATCCCGATTCATCCCAAAACCATATCTGTATCTTGTTTGGCTGTTTTTCACTAGCTTCAATATATCCTGATAATTTTTCTTTAAATGCTTCTCTTTTTTTCTTGTCTTGTTTGTCTTCCAGACTGTATTTTGCCCAATGGTAAGTGTACTTTTTTGCTTTTAATATTCTCCTAACTTGCTCACTACTTAATTTAATTCCTGTTTCTTTTTCTAAATGTTTAGACAATCTAGCTGCTGTCCACCTGCCAAATTCATAACCATTATCTGATGGTTCTTGTTCAATCGTCTCCATTAATAACTCAATATATTTTTCAGTGGCTTTCCTTGTATTCCCTTTTTTTCTTTGGTCTTTTAAGCTCTCTAAATTATCAGGGTTTCCATGACAACACCAATAGGCTACGCTACGATAACTACATCCTAAAAAATCAGTAATTTCGGCATAGGTTTTACCATCATTCATCAGAAGTAACATCAAAGCTCTTTGCCGAAAATGGCTATCTTCACTTTCTTTTAAAGCGTTTTGTAAATTTTCTTTTTGCTCTTGTGTTAGAAAATTTTTGACAGGCATATTCTTTAACTTAGGAATTTATCTAATTGCTATTTTATGCAATATTGATGTTGCTCACTCAGCTTAATCCTAGCTGTCACTGTAACGAATAAGCTTTCCTCACCTGTCTTCAACAATCTACGCTCGCGGGCTAGTGCCGTCCTAGCCCTTAGCCTCCTGGGAGAGAGCATCGCCTGAGAACAAAAAAGAAAGGTTGGGGTGAGTTTTTAAAATCCATAATTCCTAATACAGTGTTGTCATCTACTTTCCTAAAAGAGTCATTGATCGGCAAATAATCATAGAGCATCGTGGCACTGACTTTGCCCCGATATTCCATCATTCGCAGTCTAGCCTGACTTGTCTCTGTTTTCAGCAAGGAGTTGGTCAGCATCAGTAAAGGTTTCAGAGACTCATTTTTGAGAATCGGAAACTTCAAAACCCAGTTCATTGCCGTGGGATTGGGCGCAACCTTAAAAATCTTTCCCCGACTATCTAAAAATAACAAAGGGTGTACATTCTCCGTATCGATAAATTCTTTCCCATACCAATTAGATGCTTCTAATAAACCATCCATTGGGTGATCTGTATGCAGTCCAGAACCTTGCCAACGACCGAGCATAAAGTCTAAACTCACGGGGTCGAGAGCGTCAAACAATTGTAAAGCCGTTTCGGTTGTTGTTTTACCAGCCTTAAGAATCGACTGGCAGCTTTCTAATTCTAATGTTTCCATTTTTTCGCTTTTGTTGTGTCCTGACAATAGTAGTGTAGCTTCTAAGCCACAGGGCGCGGGATTACCTTATGATTCACGACTTTGAAGGTCGAAAATCAATAGTGCTTTGTTAAAATCCCCAAACATCTGACATATCCTCAATTGATGGGTCATCGTATCGCTCCAGGGTTTCAAGCCATTCAGTCATTTCTTCCTTGATGGTTTCTTTAATTTCGTTCAAATCATCTTTATCTATTAAGCCTTTTTCAAGTAAGAAACTGTAGAATTTTTTGAGGCTACTTGCGTTAGCCTTTATACTTGATTGACTGGCCCACATCGCCTTTTTGATAAACCAATAACCCAAAAAGTCACTGACACTATCAACACCGTCTTTGGCTTCTACTGCATCTTCATAGAGTAAATATTCATTGACATAAAAATCTATATTTGCAAGATGATTCTTTATGGTTTTTTCGGACAGACCTGATGATTTTAACCAACTCTCAAAATCCGTTAATAATTTCTGATTGGCTCTTCTTATCTTTTTACAAGCAGCTTCGTATTTCTCGTAATCATCCATCACAAATCTCTATTTTTAAAAGGGTATTTTTATAGCTTATTACCTCTGCTATTCAAGGTCTAGGCGAAATAATCTTCGCCGTCACCGTTCCTACCGCATACTGGTCTTTCAGGAAGGCGATCGCACCCTCAATATCACACATAATACTCCAAATCGACCGCCGCCCCCGCTAAACTTACCGTCTGATACTGGTCAGGCTGAATGGGCAACTTAACCTGTTCAGGAAAGTCCACAGTCAGCGATCGCGTCTTGTTTGGTGATCGTGTTTTGGGCTAGGGCAGGCTGGGGTGTAGTCTGGGGGGATTGAGCTTTGAGGTTGGGGAGAGCGAGTGCCAACGCAGTCAGCCTGGTAATACTTACTGGGAGTAAGTTGGCATCCATAGCTTCTCTCTCGATGTGGCTATTTTTATATGATATGCCGTGACGCGGTTCTAGCTTATATGAACGGTCATTCTTTAAGTGGCCTTGGGACAATGAATCGAGTTACAATGTAAATAGTGTAATTAAAAGTTGAAAAAATTTATGTCCCAAGTTGTTAGTACCCGACTCCCCGATCGCACCGCAGAACGACTCAAACGGTTTGCCCGCCGATTAGGAAAAACCCCTAGTGAAACCAGCGCAATTTTAATTGAGGAATCCCTCAGAGAAAGCGAGTTCCCCTATATTGAATTTCGCCATTCTCCTTTGGGGCGGCAACCCTACCTCAAAAACTCCAGTTTGGCTCTGTGGGAAGTAATTCAAATTGCTCAAAGCTACGCGCTAGATGAACAAAAAACGGCGGCACATTTTCATCGACCCCTCGAATGGGTACGCTCTGCTTTGCTCTATGCCGAAGCCTATCAGTCAGAAGTGCAAACTGCGATCGCCGATGCTCAAGCCCTCAATGAAACGACACTAAAACGGCTCTTACCCCAATTGGAAACGATTACGGTTTCTCCTGATTCCCCGCTCACGAGCGGGGAATAGCTAAAATGCTATCTTTTTTATTAGATGAACATATTTCTCCGACGGTTGCCGAACAAATTAGTCGCAAACGTCCAGAAATCCTGATTTTTCCCTTAATCACTTGGCAAGAAGGTTGGTATTTGGGTGATTCGGATGAAATCGTCTTAAAAGCGGCAACCGAAGCCCAGTTAACCCTAGTAACCTATGACCAGAACACGATTCCCCCGCTTTTGTGCGAATGGGGAGAAGCTCAGAAAAGTCATAGTGGCGTTATTTTTATCGATTATCAGTCCATTCCCCCTAGCAATTTTGGTCTTTTGGTTCGTTCACTTTTAGCCTTATGGGATCTGCAAGGTAAGCAGGATTGGACAAACCGACTTGTTTATTTAAAGCCTAAAATTTGATTCGTTTGGGCATAGTGGGGGTTAAACAATAGTTAACCATCCGGTCTAGGCTGAACAATCTTCGCCGTCACCGACCCCATCGCAAACTGGTCTTTCAGGAAGGGCGATCGCACCCTCAATCCCCAGAAATACTCCAAATTAACCGTCGCCCCCGCCAAACTAACCGTCTGGTACTGGTCAGGCAGAATCGGCAACTTAACCTCCTCTGGAAAATCAACCGTCAGCGAACCACTGAGATAGATAGCAGCATTGGGATAAGCCGATTGTAACTCCTGAAGTGGCGCGATCGCATCTTCATCGTTAAAACTAATCGTCCTCACCTGAGTCGTCGCAGCTTCCCCCACCTCAGTAGTCAACTTAGACGTGATAATCTGCTGCCCCGTCTTATAAACTCCCTTGCCATCCGTGACGATAAACTCACTCCCCTCAGTCCCCAAGATGAAGAACTTGCCAGAGACACTACTGCGATCGCTTGCCCTGACTCCCGTAACTTCCAGATAAACATGATGGGCGGCGGCATTCTGGTTGTAAACCTCTACCAGCCCCTCTCTTAGCCCCAACTGCTGGCTCACCTGCTGAGTGATACCACCACCAGTAGCCAGAGTGATGCCGACTATCAATAAGGCGATCGCCCCGGCTAATACCCACAACTCACTCGCACTACCAGTTTTTAGTCTTCGGCGAGGATTGCTAACACTGATAGCCCAAGCGGGATAGGGATAGAACAGTTGGACACCTTGCAGGGTAAAGCAATCGCTAAAACAAGAGAGCAAGTGACCCAAAGGCAGGGCAAGGAAAGCCCAAATATCCCCGTAATAGTAACCAAACCTGAGTTCGGGATAAGAAAAGGGACAGGTAGTAAGCTGAAAATAGACGACTAATTCAGCAACCTGCCCTATGTTTAGTTTAGACGCTTTATTCGGTGATGTAGATGATTTTTGCCACAGTTTTGAGCCTCAGTGGAAGAGCAAAATTGCTACAGTACGAAGGAATCAAACGAGTTAGAGCCAAAAGTCTTTGTTTGAGCGAAATTATGACAATTTTAATTGCGTTTCATCAAAATCACTATCGCAACTTTAAACACTTCTATCTCGACTATGTAAAACAGCACTGGTATTCAGCTTTTCCAGGACTTCCGCT